>JBDUAQ010000106.1:0-11013 GCA_040004575.1 bacterium | reverse complement strand
CGTCTCTGGCTGCCAGAAGTGGACAACTCGCGGGCGGCGCTGTCGCCGTACACCCGAATATTGTTCCGTTCCTCGGATTGTATCCGCTGCCGAATGGAGGATTGGTTGGCAACGGCGATACCGGGATTTTCACAACCTCTCTAAGTCAAAGATTCAATGAAGACTTTTTTACAACCCGCATCGACCACCGGATTTCCAGCAAAGACAGCCTGTTTGGGACGTACATGTTTGACACGGGAAGCTTAAGCATTCCCGATGCTTTGAATAACGTCGTCTTTCCAAATCGCACGCGACGGCAAATGATCGCGATCGAAGAAACCCACACGTTCAATCAAAATTTCATCAACTCGTTTAGGCTGGGCTATAACCGGACCAAGGGAGCCGTTAACGTGGCGGGCCCCGCTCTTAATCCTATAGCCTCCGACCTTACACTCGGGAGCGCGCCTGGTCGGGCCGCGGCAATTATCACGGTCCCGGGACTAAACGACGCAGTGGGTGTAGGTGGCAATTCCTTCTTTCGTCACGTGCAGAACTCGTATCAGATCTATGACGATGCTTTCGTCACGAGAGGCAACCACTCGCTCAAATTTGGTTTCGCTTTCGAAAAAATCGAGTACAACGAGAACAGCTTGAGGAGACCGAACGGTCGCGTCAGGTTTCGGTCGCTTTCAGACTTCCTGCAGGACAAGCCGAGAGACTTTTTCTCTCTCGACCCGAGCCGCACGCGGGAGGCCGGGGTACGCACAAACATTTGGGCTGGTTACTTCAACGATAGCTGGCGCTATAGTTCAAAGCTGAATCTAAACCTGGGACTGCGCTATGAGATGAGCACCATACCGACCGAGGCACACGATCAATTTCTCGCGGTGCTGACTCCGGGCGGCCCGCTCGTCAACGTCAAGAAGCTCTTCAACAGGAATCCCACGCGGCTCAATTTCGAACCACGGGTGGGCTTTGCCTATGACCTGTTCGGGAATGGCAACACCGCAATTCGTGGTGGCTTTGGTATCTATGACGCCTTGCCCCTGCCGTGGATATTCACGCCCAAGGAAGCGCAGGGAACTCCCTTCAACACAGGGACCACCGTAAGCGTCCTCGCTCAAGGCTCGTTTCCCAACGCGATCTTTCCCACTATCAACTTTGCCACTGCGCCGCTGGACGTACCTTTCACCGAACTAAATCCCTCACGCAACTACATCATGAATTGGAATCTGACGTTGCAGCACCGGCTGGTTCGCGACTGGACTTTGACCGCAGCTTACGTTGGATCGCGCGGTGTTCACATGGCTTTCGGTACTGACGAGATCAATATCGTTCTGCCTATCGCCCAAACGCCGGCCGGGTTAGTTTGGCCCACGCCCGGCGGTAGCGGCACTCGCATAAATCCTAATGCTTCTCAGGTTCGGGGCACGTTCTGGGACGGTAACAGTCACTACAACGGACTCCAACTTCAGATACTCAAACCATTGAGCCACAATTTCCAGGCACAAGGTTCCTATACCATGAGCAGGTGCATCGACGAAGGCTCAGAAGCTTCCCGCGGCGATCAATTTCTGAACGGCATTACGTCGCCGCTATTTATCGAAAAGGCGCATCGCAGGGGACGGTGCTCATACGATCTCCATCACGTGTTTGTCGGCAACGCGCTCTGGAACATACCTGGTCCAAAGAAAGGTGCGGCGTCCGCGCTACTCGGCAATTGGCAGCTCGGCGGCATACTCAGCGCCAGCTCTGGCGTGCCCTTTTCCGTGATCATCAGCGGTGATCCCTTGGGCCTCAAGGGCACAGATGTGAACGGCTGGCCTGACTACGTGCCGGGATGCAAGATAGAGAACCCAAGCGATCCCCTTCATTACATCAATACGCAGTGCTTCACTTTGCCAAACCCGATCACGCGATTGGGCAACGCCGGCAGAAACATTGCTACCGGGCCGCGCTTGTTCAATCTGGACATGGCTGTCTACAAGAACATACCCCTTAAAACTGTATCGGAAGGTTTCCGCGTTCAGCTCCGCGCTGAGTTCTTCAACATTCTGAATCACACAAACTTCGCGCCGCCGTTAAGCAATAACGCGGTATTTGGCGAGTCGGGCGCCGCAATAGGAGCTGCGGGCCGAATCACATCCACGCAAACCAGCTCGCGCCAGATTCAGCTTGGAGTGCGGCTGAACTGGTAGTCAGCAATTCGGATCGAGCAACGTGTGAAGAGTTCAAGGCTCCCCTATTGAAGAGGGAGATGCGGCAGACATTGCCGCAAGCGCGCAGTGGTCAGCAACGGGCGCCGAACTTTGCACAACGCTGCTCGATATTTTCATATAGGTCGGTTCTGCTCGTTTATGCTTACCGGAATCGCAGAAACATTTCGCACAGTCGGAAAGTGTGGCTCCCGAATGAAACTCTATAGAGTCGCTTTGCCGCTCTTAGTCTGCTTTTTTCTGCTGGGTGCTTCAGCAGGAACGGCGCCGAAAGCGATCACATATCACTTGGTTGGAAAGACTGTGGTGGGTGGGGAAGGAAGCTGGGATTATGCCGCAATGGACCAATCGAATCGCCGTCTTTATGTCTCACATGAAACTGAGGTTGTGGTGCTCAATGTTGACACCGAAAAGGTGACAGGCCGGATCCCCAATCTCCGCGGCGTGCATGGAATTGCCCCGGCGTCTGACCTGGGTAAAGGCTTCATCAGTGAAGGCAAGGCCGATTCCGTAGCGATTTTCGATTTGCAGACGCTGGCACGATTGGGCCAAGTCAAAACTGGGAAGGGCCCAGACGCGATCATCTACGATCCGTCAACTCACCGCGTGTTTACCTCGAACGGCGAGAGTGCAGACATGACTGCTATCGACGCCGCCACGGGAAAGGTCGCTGGTACAATTCCGGTTGGCGGAGATCCGGAATCAATAGCCGTTGATGGTAACGGCAATCTCTGGGTCGATTTAGCGGACATGAACCAGGTGGTAAAGATTGACTCGAGAAAGCTAACCATCAAAGACAGATGGCCAATCGAGGGATGCAAAGAACCTAAGAGTATCGATGTTGACGTAAAGCGCGGCCGTTTATTTGTCGGCTGCAGAAATCATGTAATGGCTGTGGTAGATGCTGCCAGCGGCCATATATTAGAAAAGCTGACTATCGGCGATCACGTGGACGCCACTATCTTCGACGCCGCCACCGGAATGATCTTCAACTCAAATGGTGATGGGACGGTGACTGTGATTCACGAAGATTCAGCGAACCAATTCCACGTTGTGGAAACAATTGCTACCCGTCGTGGTGCCAAGACGATGGCTCTTGACAGGGCCACCAAGAGATTGTTCCTGCCGGTGGCAGAGTTACCGCCTTTAATAAAGAATCCAACGAAACAGGGTAGGAGTTTGGTTTCAGCAACATTTGTTGTTTTAGTATTCGGCCGGTGAAACTGCGCCTTGTCGCTGATTACAATCGCACCCAGAGGACCCACGTCGCTTGGCTACTAAAACTGAAAAAGTTCTGACTTTGACTTTGCCGCAGCCGCCTGCCTCATGGCGGTGGGCCGTCGTGCTCGTGCCGGGTGCCTTACTGTATTTTCTTCCGGTGCCGGGATTGGATCCTGCCCAACGGCACCTGCTAGCCATCTTTGCCGCTACCATCATTTCCCTGGTCGCGCGTCCGATCCCAATGGGCGTCAGCGTCGTAGTCGCGATGACCCTGCTGGTGCTGACGCGAACTCTGGCCACGGAGAAAGTGCTCTCGGGGTTCAGTAATCCCACCGTCTGGTTGGTTTTCACTGCATTCTTATTTGCGCGGGCTGTGATTACGACCGGACTTGGCCTGCGTATCGCCTATCTATTCATCCGTCGCTTCGGACACAGCGCGCTAACGCTCGCTTATTCGCTGGTCGCCGCGGACGTAGTGTTGGCGCCCTTCGTTCCTTCAGATACAGCGCGGGGCGGCGGCGTTGTTTACCCCATCACGCGCAGTTTGTGTGAAGCGCTCGAGTCAGAGCCGGGGCCGACTGCGAACCGGATCGGAAGTTTCCTGACGCTGGTTAGTTTTCATGCCACCTACACAGCCTCGGCAATGTTTCTTACGGGCATGGTTGCCAATCCTCTGATTGCCGGCTTCGCACGCGACATTGGACACGTTGAATTGACCTGGCTGCGTTGGGCGCTCGCTGCTTCGGTGCCTGGATTGCTTTCCATGATTTTCGTGCCCTACCTGCTCTATCGCCTGAATCCGCCGGAACTAAAAAACATCGAGCCGGCACGCGCATTGGCAAAAGAAAAGCTTCACAGTCTGGGGCGGATGAAACGAGATGAGATTGTTCTGGTTGTCATCCTGGTCGCGGTGATGATTGGTTGGGTGACTTCTCCTTTACACGGCATCGCCAACGCATTCGTAGCGCTGGCGGGTCTGTCCGCGATTCTCATCTTTCGAGTTTTGGCGTGGGACGATTTGTTGTCCGAACGAAAAGCCTGGGATGCATTGATCTGGTTCGCGCCACTTCTCATGATGGCCAGCTCTTTGAATGAAGTTGGCGTCATTGATGTCATGTCAAAAGATGTCTTCGCCCAGCTGGGCGGCTGGCCCTGGAAAGCCGCACTGCTGGCCCTGGTTGTTACTTACTTGTATGTTCATTACTGCTTCGCGAGCATGACCGCACACGTTACTGCCCTCTATCCCGTATTTCTGACCGCCGCTCTGGCGGGTGGCGTACCAGTTATGCTGGCGGCACTCGCGCTGGCTTTCTTTTCCAACCTAAATGCGGGCATTACCCATTACGGCACCGGCTCAGCTCCGATCTATTTCGGCGCCGGTTATGTTGGGCAGGGAACCTGGTGGAAACTTGGTTTTGTGATCTCGCTCCTGAACCTGATCTTCTGGCTGGGTATCGGGCCGCTCTGGTGGAAGCTTGTCGGGTTATGGTGAAGGTCTAGCGCGAGCCTGGCCCAAGCTTGCGAAAACTCTTCTTCCAAGAACAATTCTACGCTCGTGGATGTTTCTGCGAACGGGTAAGCCCGCGGAGAGTGCTTTAGATTTTGGCGTCCCGTACGGGAGTCGAACCCGTGTCGCCGCCGTGAAAGGGCGGTGTCCTAGGCCACTAGACGAACGGGACGCATAGGTGAACAGTTGGCGGATTTACTGCAACTGTTTAAATTAACGTACGCCTTTCCGTAGTGTCAAACGCGCGTCTTTCCTAGCCTGTCTTACTTTGCTTTTCTCTGTGCAACCTTCGTGTCCTCCGTGTCTTTGTGGTGAATATACTTCCGAGAACTAGTCACCACGGAGACACAGAGAGCACGGAGATCACACAGAGAGCAAAAGATCTTTTCTGTCGCACCGTAACTTTTCGAGCCTGCCCGGTAATAAGTAGTAAGACTTTGACCCAATAAAAGTTTTTTCGGTTGAGGCCGGAGCGCGGGCATCCTGCCCGCTCTTTCCGAATAACACGAAGGCAGGCAAGATGCCTGCGCTCCCGGCATCGCGTCTCCCCGCTTTGGACCCAACAACAAGGAGACGTCCATGAAAAACCAACGCGAGTTTCGCGTGACGATGATCGACCACGCCAGCCTATTGGACCGCCTGGCGGGAGAGCTGCGCTTTCTTCTATATCAACTAAAGCTGGCGTGGCCGGAGTTGAAGCACGATCCAGTCGGCTTTGGCCGGCGCATGTTCATAGAGGGTTGGTTGCAGTTGCGACGCGCGGCCACGACAAATTCGCTAGCGGCGTTGGCAACAGCCATCTTGTTGGTGTTCTCAACCACCTTGATTCTGATCCTCGTCGGTGAACGATCAAAGCAAAACCGTTCACTCCACGTTGAGGCGTTTGAGACGACGTGGGTGATGGGTCTCCCGCCAGGTGCGGACCCGCCTAAAGAAGATCATGGCGTTGGCGCTGGAACAAAAGGACGCGTGGGGTTTCGGAGCGGCAAAGGTGAAGGTTCAGGAGCGGAGCCCAGGGGATCAACGGGTGGAGGCTCTGGTGGGCTGCATGATCCACTACCGGCGCAGGTTGGCAAGCCGCCGCAACCGTCAATAATTCCGGCGCCCATTCCAAAGTTTCCTCCAGCTCAGAAGTTAGCCTTACCGGTTGCCGGAATCGATATTGATCCTGCGTTATGGCAAAACATGGATATGCCAGTGTATGGCGATCCGCGATCGAAATCGTCGGCGCCGTCGAACGGACCAGGTGATGGCGGTGGAATGGGGACGGCCAAGGGCACCGGGATTGGAGAAGGACTTGGCCCAGGCTTTGGACCGGGCCAGGACGGCAATATTGGCGGAGACAAAAAGGGGGCAGGTTGCTGTGGCGAGGGCGATAGTCGCGGAGGCAATCCAAATCCGGACGATCCCGATCGTATCTATCCACCGCCGCAAGTAACGGAGCGGGCGCGGGTACTCGCGAAGCCGGAACCGCAGTACACCGAAGAGGCGCGCCGCAATGCGATCACCGGCACTGTAGCTTTGCGAGTTGTCTTTTCGCGTACCGGCGAAGTGACAAACATTCGCGCGGTCCAGCCGCTTCCATTCGGTCTAACAGAAAGAGCAATTGCCGCGGCTCGAATGATTCGATTTAGTCCGGCAACCAGAGACGGTCGTGCAGTCAATGTTTATATGCAGTTGGAATACAACTTCAATCTTTACTGAAACATGGTCTTTGGTTGGCGCAACACAAAGTCAGAACCGGGAGCGGTAGCGACCGGGTTCGATGCGCTCCGCCATCCCGGTGAGGACTCGGATTCTTAGCGATGACTAGTAACGTCACTATTACCCGGTCGCTACCGCTCACGGTTCTGACTTTGTGTTGCGCACCAAAGTCTAAAGTCGTGGCCATCTTAATGACGACCGAGCGCATCAATCTGTCAGTCAACTGCAAGCCCTATCCACCTTTCGCGTTCTCTCCCCAGAGCAATCGGGAACAGAGGCTTTGGTTCGGGTGTCCAATTAACCTCGAGAACCGTTTTACTTCGCTTGCCGCGTTACCTGGGACAGCCCATGCAAAGGCGCGCGGAAAGTTGGTTCTTCTACTCAGGAAGACTAATCGATAAGGAGCAGACCCATGCACCGCAAGTTCTTGCTTAGATCACTCGCTCTGGTTGCAACAGCAGTTGCGATATTCGTCCTGGCCCCAATCCATAAGATGTGTGCGTGCGGAACTGCCGCCGCGCAAACAACCGAGACTCAAGGCTCGCTGCAAGTGGTCGATGCAAGTGGACGGATGAAGGCGGTCTGCCCGTTAAAGCACACCGACGTCAAAGTTGAGATCAGCGGCTCCCTGTCGCGCGTAAACGTCACGCAGGAATTTGAAAACCCGTTCAAAGAAAAGATCGAAGCGGTTTATGTTTTTCCGCTGCCGGCAAACGCGGCGGTTGACGATATGACGATGGTCGTCGGCGAACGCACGGTGCGCGGAAAGATTCTGCGTCGTGAAGAAGCGCAGGCTGTTTATGAAGCGGCGAAATCCGGCGGGCAGGTGGCGAGCTTATTGAATCAGGAACGGCCAAACATCTTTACGCAATCCGTCGCCAACATCCTGCCCGGCGAGAAGGTCAAAATCACCATCAGTTATGTCGAGACGTTGAAGTATGAAGCGGGTTCGTATGAGTTTTCGTTTCCGATGGTTGTAGCGACGCGTTATATGCCGGGCACTTCGACCGGCAAGAAGGGAAGCGGGACTTCACCAGACACGACTCAGGTGCCCGATGCTTCCAGCATTTCGCCGAAGCTTGTGCCTGAGGGAATGCGCGCCGGGCACGACGTTTCGCTCGACATCATGCTGGATGCCGGCGTCCCGATCGACGGCATTAAGGGAAAATCGCATGAGGTTGAGCTTGAGCGACTCAGTGCACACAGTGCGCACATTCGCTTGAAAAGTGAGGCGATGATTCCCAACCAGGATTTTGTTCTTAGTTACGACGTTGCCGGAAAAAATATCGAAGACGCTTTGTTGGCACATCGATCAGACAAGGGGGGCTATTTCACCTTGATACTCCAGCCACCCGATCGGGTGACGGTCGAAGATGTAACGCCGAAGGAATTGGTTTTCGTGCTCGACACCTCGGGCTCGATGAGCGGTTTTCCCATCGAGAAAGCCAAAGAGGCGATGAAGCTCGCGCTCGACGGCCTTTACCCAACGGACACTTTCAATCTGATCACTTTCGCCGGTGACACGCGGATTCTATTTCCGCAGCCGGTGCCGGCCACAGCAGCGAATCTGAAAAAAGCCCAGGCGTTCCTTGCGGGTAGTTCAGGCGAAGGCGGCACCGAAATGATGAAGGCAATCAAGGCTGCACTCGACGCGTCAGACTCGCAGGACCATGTGCGCATCGTTTGCTTCATGACCGATGGCGAGGTCGGAAACGATATGGCAATCATCTCCGAAGTGCAGAAGCATCCGAACGCGCGCGTGTTTGCTTTCGGAATTGGCAGTTCGGTGAACCGGTTCCTGTTGGACAAGATGGCAGAGCACGGTCGCGGTGACGTTGAGTATGTCGCGCTCGACGATGATGGGTCAGCGGCGGCGAAGCGTTTTCATGAACGCGTGCGCAATCCGTTGCTGACGGACATCTCAGTGGATTGGAACGGCCTCCCCGTTTCTGATGTTTACCCGCGACGCATTCCAGATCTGTTTGGCGCCAAGCCGGTCATCCTAACCGGGCGTTACACGGGCTCTGGTCGCGGCGTTATTCGCTTGAAAGGAAAAATGTCAGGCCGCGAATTTGTTCGCGAGATTGCGGTGGACTTTCCCGAAGCGGAAGCGCAGCACAACGTGCTTTCGTCACTTTGGGCTCGCTTGCGCATCGAGGATTTGATGGGCCAGGACTATGCCGGCGCGCAGCAAGGCGAGATGAAACCGGAATTGAAGGAAACGATAACCAACCTTGGACTCGAGTATGGCCTGATGACACAGTTCACCTCTTTCGTTGCGGTGGAGGAGATGATCGTGACTGACGGGGGCCAGCCGCGACGCATTGATGTGCCGGTGGAAGTGCCTGAAGGTGTGAACCGTCAGATGGTCGCTGGTGAGGAACGAAATTTCCAAGCTTCCTACGGGCGAAATGCAAGGAATTTAATGTTGATTGCGCCGGGCACGGTTAACTACAGCTCGGCGCAAGTGGTAACAGTGACAGGTTCTGCGAACAGTATCGACACTTCGTCTAGCAGCGTTACTACCACAGTGGATGGCAATCTAATTGATCCGGCTGCGGCTAATGCAGCACGGGCGTCAAAACCGAGACGAGCGCGCGCCAAGGCTGGATCGGGCGAGGGCATTGGCTTTGGACGAGGCGGCAACGTCGGTGGGGGTGGCCGCGGAGAAGCGGGTGTTGCTTCTTCACCCGAAGAGTTGAAGCGCCGCGAGTTAACCACGAAACTTCAGGCGTCATTGCTGGCGGTTGTCGATCGACTAAGAAAGAAGGACACCAAAGCCGGCGCTGACGAACCAAGATTCGTTCGCGACGGGAAGGCCGAGATTCAGATTTGGCTAACGGACAAGTCAGCAGAGAGTTTAGCGAAACTCAAAGAGCTGGGCTTTGAAGTTGTGCTCGATCCGAAGAGTGCGAAGTTAATTATCGGGCGCTTGTCGATTGAGAAACTCGAAGCGTTAGCGGAACTGAAGTTCGTTCGTTATGTGGCGCCGCAAGTCTCGGGCAAGTAACCATCAAGCCTTGGTCAAGCCTCGCTGTTAATACCCAGCGGAGAGTAAATAAGAGCGCCTCGCGTTCCGAAGCTAACACGCTCGTCGGAGAATTCCTGCCGCAGGGATCTGTTCGACCAAGCTTCCAGCTCCGCCTCCACCTTATCCAAAAAATTGAATTGACGATAAATTTTTGGACAAGAAATCTCGGCTAACTCACAACTGCAAGCCGCGATGACGGAATTCCTTACGCTTCTCAAGGCCAGAGCGTTCGCCGGCTGGTGGAACAATATGTGCGTGAATCCTTTCCGATTCTCTTTTGAACTAGCGCATTGTCTTTCAACCAGATGACCGAGAACCTTCTCAGTAACATCATGGATTGCGAAATCTGCTCACACCCGACCCGCGTTCCCACTCTAAACAGACCAATCACCGGAGGCCCTATGAGAAAAACCTTGTACTCTCGAACCTTTGTCGTGTTGTTGGCGATCTTCTTGTTCAGCAGCGTTTCCTATGCTCAAGCCGGCAGATCCACTGTGCGCGGTACGATTAAAGACCAGCAGGGAAATGTGGTGGCGGGCGCCGCTGTTACTCTTGTAGATGCAGATCGACACTTCAGTCGGACGCAGACTACAACACAAGACGGGACTTATGTGTTCACCGAAGTGCCGCCGGGTACATACAAGCTCGAAGTTGAGGCCCAGGGCTTCAAGAAAACGTCGGTCTCAGAGGTGAAGGCCCGGGTTGATAGTTCAGTTGATGCTGACGTTGCACTTGAAATCGGAACTGTTTCGGAGATCGTAAACGTAACGGCGAGCGGCGAAGCCCCACTGAACACCAGCGACGCTACCATCGGGAATACGTTCAACGAACAGCAAATTTCAAACCTTCCCTTGAATGCCCGTAATGTTGTGGGTCTCCTCTCGCTGCAGCCAGGTGTAGTGCCGGCTACCGAGAGTGCGGAGTTCACCGACGAAGCACACAGGGGAGGCTATGTGAACGGCGCGCGCTCTGATCAGAGCAATGTCACACTTGATGGCGTGGATGTTAACGAACAGCAGGGCGGCGCGGCCTTCTTCAGTGTGCTGCGTGCTACACCCGATTCGTTGCAGGAGTTTCGCGTTACCACCACCAACCCAAATGCCGATGCGGGACGTTCTTCGGGAGCCCAGGTTTCCCTGGTCACAAAATCAGGGACCAACGACGTTCATGGCTCGCTCTATGAGTATCACCGCAATACAGTCACCACAGCGAACAACTGGTTTAATAATAAAGCGGGTGTTAAGCGACCGGCATTGCTCCGAAACAACTTCGGAGGAGCAATTGGCGGTCCTATAAAGAAGGACAAGGTTTTCTTTTTTGCCAATTATGAGGGATTCAGGCAAGCGTCGAGCACA
>JBDUAQ010000105.1:0-11014 GCA_040004575.1 bacterium | reverse complement strand
GTTACGACTCCAACTGTCGTTACGACTCCAACAACAGTAGTCACGCAAACTCCAACTACAGTTACCAAAACAATTCAAAATCCTGACGGCACCTACACCATCATCGAATATCCACTCAAGAAAGAAACAGTCGTCACGTTGACGCCGGTGACGCTAACCGGTGCGAAAGGCGTAGCGACAATCCTGCGCGATGACAATGGCACCAGGGTAGTACTGAATCTTACCGACGTTCCCGCGGACGTTACGGCGATCAATCTTTACGCAGTGGACGACACAGGAGCCGTTACCTTATTAGGACCGGTGGTGATCGCAAATGGAACGGGAAAATTCAGCGCTACTACTCCGCTGAGTAAGTTCATGCTGTTCGCGGCGCCGGAAGATACACTGACCGCTTACGATCCAAACACAAAGATCTTGTTCCGCAGCGCGGTGCCTGAAGGTTTTGCAGTAATTCCGCACACGACATCGCCGGTGGGCGAAACAGTTGCTGCAACCACGACGCCGGGTACAACGCCCGCGAGTGTTTACACCGTGCCCATGCTAAATATCCCGGCCTATAAAAAGGGCGACGACACGAAAATAAAAATTGACTTCACCGGCGTCATGTCGGGTGCGCGCGCGAATGTTTTCATCGAGCCGCATAAGAATGGCAAAGCGACGGAAGTCAAGATGGTCTTCCATGAGCTGAAGGAAGCTCCCACCGGACAGACATATATCCTTTGGGCAGTCTCTCCTGACAATCAGTTTTTTAAGCTGGGACAGATTGCGAATATCAAGGGGAAAAACGAGGCTGAAATCAAAGCTAATACAACCTTAGCCGACTTCGGATTGCTGGTGACCATGGAAGACTTTGGCGCTCTAAAGACCATTGTTATTCCCGCCGGCCCGCGACTTGGTGTCATTCAAATCACCCCATAACGGGTTCTAACTTGAATTGGAGTCCATTTACGAGGCCGCCAAACTGGCGGCCTCATTTTTCATTAGGGCACGGCTTGTCCCTACCCCTACCACCCACCGCAAGAAATCTCTATCCCTGGCGGCTGCTCCTGGGTTACTATCCGAATGGCGCCGGGATAAGCAGCTTTGTCTCCCAGATCGATCCCCGACGCTCGACTCCCGATTACAAGTCCATCAGGAAACACTGAAGCGCTCCGCTTCGGTTTCGTTAACCTATTCGGTTCCGTCAACCCGTTAGTTAGTTGCGGTTACAACCTAATATGTACAAACGCATCTTCCCCCAGTTGCTGCTAATAGCTTTAGGTCTCCTTGCCTCCACGCAGGCATTCCCACAACAGAGCCGGCCCGAAACTCTTCCAGAACTTGTCAGGCGCGTTAAGCCCTCGGTAGTTGCGATCGCAACTTACGATGCGCAGGGTGAAGCGCTGATGACTGGCAGCGGTTTCTTCGTGCGCCCCGGGCAGGTTGTTACAAACCTGCACGTGATTCGCGGCGCCGGGCGTTGCGAGATCAAGACGCTCGATGGAAAAGGCAAAGTGTTTCCCGTCGCCGGTGTGCTGGCCGTAGACGACGAGGGCGACCTCGCGTTGCTCAGCGTTGTAATGCCACCAGACCGCCCGCGCGCCAGCGAGTTGGCCAGCGCGCTACCGGATGAGGGCGAACAGATCATGGTGATCGGCAATCCACTCAAGCTGGAAGGCTCGGTAACCGATGGCATCGTTTCCGCGGTGCGCGAAGTTCCCAACGTAGGCAAGATCATTCAGATCACCGCGCCGATTTCGCATGGCAACAGTGGCAGTCCGGTTTTCAACATGAAGGGAGAGGTAGTCGGCGTCGTAACTATCAAAGTAACGAATGGACAAAATATCAATCTTGCGATTGGTGTAGCACGCGTTGCACAGTTGCTGCCCGGTCGCTTGCGCTCCGTCGCTAGTCTGCCAGCTAAAGAAAGGCCGAGTGATGCCTCGGAATCTTCCTATCGAAACGGCCTGGATTCTCTTTGGCTGGGAAACTACGACAACGCAATCGGCTATTTCGAGACTGCGGCAAACAGGAATCCGCGCCGCGCGGATGCGTGGGTGCAGGTTGGTTATTGCAAAGTTAAGCAAGGGAAAAGCGCGGAAGCGATTCGCGCCTACCAGTACGCGCTCGAACTGAAGCCAAACTCGGAAGAGATACACAACAAGCTCGGCGACGCCTATTACTACGCCGGCCAAATGAGCGAAGCCATCGCTTCCTACAACCGCGCAGCCAGCCTGCGTCCGGACAGTGCCGAGGCCCATTACAATCTGGCCGTCGCCTATTTTGAGAGCGGGAACGAAAGGCAGGCGCTGAACGAAAGTAAGATTCTTCGGCAGTTGGACGCCAAGCTGTATGAAAAACTGGTGAGCGAAACGCGACTGGAACGTTAGAAAACAGGAGGCAGGAGGCAGACGGCAGGAGCAGGCGGCAGGGAAAAACAAGTCCTGCCTCCTGCTCCTGCCGCCTGCCTCCTGCTTCTAGTTCCCCGTCGCCGCCGCGCCGGTAAAGATCTTCGTGTCGATGCTCTTCGGATTACCTAACACCACGAAACGAATGTTGCGCATGTATTTCTGCGCCACGCGCTGCACGTCTGCAGGCGTAACCGAGCTGATCTTGTCCATGAACACTGTCGACGCACGCCAGCCACCGCCAAGCAATTCACTGCGGGCCAACTCGCCGGCTTGCGCCGCGTTTGTTTCCTGATCCAGGTAATAGGTGGTCAGGTAGTGCTGCACTGTGCCTTTCAGTTCGTCCTGCGAAATCGGTTGGTTCTGCAGACGCGCGATCTCGTCCAGCATGACCCGCACGCTTTGGTTGGCATCTGTCGAACTAACGGAAATGCCGCCCAAGTTCGAACCCTGATTCGAGAGGAAGGCCTCCGGTGCGTAAGACAGATTTCGCCTGACGCGGACTTCGAGGAAGAGGCGGTTCTGAAGAATGGTAGAAGCGACGCGCATCGCGTAAAAGTCTGGCGCTGCCGGGCCCGGTGCGGTGAAAACTCCCTGCACATAGTTGGTCGGTAGATCGCGTTCTGTAACGTCGACCGAAGACGCCGCAAACGACAACTCCGGCAGTGGCGTAGAGTGGTAAGTGCCGCGCGGGAGTTTACCAAACGAGGCCGCGATACGTTGACGAACCAGTTGCGCGTCGAGGTCGCCAACGATTACGAGCAGGAGCCGCGGCGTCTCCATTACCTGCTTGTGGTAGCGGCGCAGATCGTCAGCGGTCAAACGCGAGACAGATTCAGCGGTGCCGTTCGGATCGTTCGCGTAAGGATGGCCGGCATAGGCAACGCGCGCCTGTAACAGCTGCAGGTAGCTATCAGGGGTATCGGTAGCGGCGCTCAGCGACTGGACCATCCGACTGCGGACGCGCTCCACGTCTTCCGGGGCAAAGCTGGGATGAAGCGCCACGTCCGTAAAGATTTCCCACGAGCGATCGAAATTAGTGCGCGTAGAGGCCAGCGTCAGCACCGAGTAGTCGTAGTTAACTCCGGACGAAATGGCAGTGCCCATGCGTGACAACTCAGTACGCAGCCGCTCGCGCGGGAAACTCACGCTTGCCTCCGAAGCAGCGTCAAGCAGCAAGTCTTCGATGCCGGCGTTAGCCGCAGTAATATTTCGCGCCCCGCCTTTGATGAATAACCCCGCTACTACCGTCTGACTTCCTTCACGGTGTTTGATGAGAACCTTCAGGCCGTTTATGTCGAATTCCGTCACCAGCGCGGCAGCATCGGAGACGAGTAAAGGCCTGGCGATCGGCACCGGCTGCGGCGCAATCGCTGCCGGATGCTTCTCCTGCGCGACAAGTGGGACGGCCAGTGAAATGACAAGCAAGCAGAGCGCGGCCATTCGCGAACTCAACCAATTCTTTTTCATGTGTTCCTTAACCATTTTCTTCATTGCTATCGTGTCAGAGTTCCGAGTTTCGAGTTCCGAGTTCCGAGTTTTTGTAAGAGAACGAACCTGAAACCCGGAACTCGGAACTCGGAACTTAAAACTATTTCGGCCCGATCAAATCGTCAGTAGTAAGTCCGGATGTCTTAGCCGCGTCCTCCGACAGCATTGCCAGACCAACGTGAGGCTTACCCTGAATGTAGGTCGTCACGTAGCGGCTGATATCAGAGCGCGTGGTGCGTCGCAAATTTCCAAGGTAGCCTCGGAAGTAGTCAATGCCGGTTGAGGCCCACCAGAAGCTAATGACATGTGTGTAGTCGGATAGTTTCTCCCGACTGAAAAGGTCGTCGGCCTCAAGCAGTGCTTTCGCTGTTTCCAACTGATCGTCCGTGTAGTAATCGCGATCGTTGAAGTGCGAGACTTCGTTGTAGATAGCGCGCATCGCAGCGCGGGCATTTTCAGGCGTGGTTTGAGCGACGATATTAATTGGTCCCACGTTACGTTGCGTGTAATAACCCAGATTGACTCCGCTAACTAAACCAGTGTCAACCAGGTTTCGCTGGAAGCGAGAATTAGGTTGGCGGATAATAAAAGAAAACACATCAGCTGCATACGTTGACGCATCGTCCTTCCCAATCGACGGGCCCTGCCAGCCAATCTGAATAATGACGTTCTGCACCGGCTCCTTGATGATGGCGCCCTCGCTCTTCGGCAGTGGTGGATGTTCGACCAGCGGAAACTCAACAAATGGATCTTTTTCGCGCCGCGGCCAATCGCCAAACATATTCTGCACCAAAAGAAAAACTGCTTCAGGACTCACATCACCGGTAACCACGATTGCAGAATTGTTTGGCACGTAGTAACGACTCTGGATGAGTCGCATCATCGCCGTGGTGGCGGTGCGCACTGTTTGCTTATCGCCGCCCGGATTTTTGCGGCTGGGGTATTTGTAGAAAAGCCGGTTATTGAGTTCCAGCGATAGAAAGCCAAACGGGTTTGACTCGTGGCGATCGAGTTCGCCGATGACCACCTGCTGCTCCTGTGCAAACTGTCCTTCGTCGAACAACGGATAACGCACGGCGTCGCGCATGAAGCGCATGGCTACCGGCAAATTCGGAGACGTGGTCGTGAAGTAGTAGTTGACCAATTCCTCCTGCGTCTGGCCGTTGTAGATAATGCCGAGTTGGTCAATCGTGTCGAGATAGGCTTCGCCGGTAATCGATGCGCGGTTGGCCTTGAAGAACATGTGCTCGAAGAGATGCGACAGTCCGTTTAATTCCGGTGGTTCTGTAAAAGATCCGTTGCGCACTGCCAGCTCGCAGGTAACCAGGGGAATTGAATGATCCTCCACCACGATTATTTCCAGGCCGTTGGTTAGTTGTCGATTGACAAACTTCGTCTGCGGCTGTGGCGCCGGGGCGGCGGCCGTTCCCTGCGGTGCGGCAATGGCTTGCCTCGGAGTTTTAGCTTGCTTCTGTCCGCCGAAAATCGCCGGATTAACCAGAAGAGAAAAAGTCAGGAGAAGTAATAACAGACTGCGTTTCACTGAAAGCTCCATTTGTTGGGGTTTGTAATTCGGGGAAGGGTTAATGCCATATTTGTCGAACCGGTTCGATGTCACTCTGCGTCAATTGGATGTCAGCCCGCATAGGATTCGTCCTGCTCAATCCGCGACAGAACCCAATCAAAGTCTCCCGAGGTTATCTTTCCACCGCAGAATTCACAAACCCCGGCATTGTTGACCTTCAAAGGCGCGCCACAGTTTGGACAATTCAAGTCGGCCTTCGCCGGAGCCGGCTTGGCATTCCGGCTGCGAATAAACGTCCAGTACTCGCTCCAGTATCTGAGCCTGGATTTCGAGCCGCTAACGACGTTGCCGCGCTCGTCAACCGTATAGTCGTAGCCTTGCGCTCCGATTCTGAGCGTGATCGCGTTGTAAAACTGGTCTTCCGTGATCTTCACTGGCTGGAGCGCCGTGACTGTGCACTGGTCGAGCGCGTTGCGCAGGTGCTGCCGCTTGTAAGCGTCGATCCAATACTGATGCATCTGAAAAAGGTTGTCGGTTTCGTGTGGTCTGGCGCGCTCCCAGTTGAGCGTTGACCAGGCGGCTTGCAGCTCATCAAAGATCAAACGCGCGCGCGCCTGAAACTCGCCCCAGGAAAAACTCGGATTGTTTTTCTCAAACTCAAGCCGAATTTCTCGGAAACCCGGCTGGACAACGCTTGGTAAATCAGTGCCAACTTCCGGCACGTCCGAAGTAAGCAAAGGCCCTTTCGCCTCGGTGCTCAGCAAACCAATCCCGCGCACGTACCACTGAAACTCGCCGCTCTCGATCTTCGTGCCACAAAATGCGCAGGCACCGACCGTGTCTTTTTGCAGAGGCGCTCCACATTTCGGGCAGTGGAGCGCGGTCGCCTGGGCCGGAGGCGGAGAGAGCACCTCGCGCTTTCGTTCGAGGTGCCAGCGCTCGCGCACGTAGTAACTCATCTCTGTTGGTTGACCGCCATTCGCGTTTACCACTTCGGTGTAGTTAGTCTCAAACAACAAGATGACATTCACAGTTGGCGTTTCCAATCCGCCCATGTCTGCAACCCGCATCCCGCCGACAATGATGCCCTTCACTTCCTTCAGACCTTTGGGATTGCGTTGCACTAACGACTTGCGCGCCGCCTCGCTTAGATAGGGCGAAAACTGATCCAGCGTCTTCGCGCCGTGGCCGCGAGCGTCGTGTGCTTTGCCGTAAAGCGCGTAACAGAAATCAGTGAAGACTATTTCGGAGAAGTTGGGATCAAACTTACGTAACTGAGCAAACTCGCGATTGAAACTTTCCGGTCGCGGCGCGGCAGTATCAAGTCCTAACGGAAACGCCATCGCAGCGGTTGACGTCTCTACCGACCCGGACGAGAACGTCTCCGCCGACTTTGATCCGCGCTTTGCAATGCGGTAAACGACAAAGACAACGACTGCGACATCTACCGGAACGCCCACTGCCGGATACTCGATGGTGAGCCATACGAGTATCCTGACGATACCGATGATCGCCCCTCCATCTCCGCCGCTGCCGCCGCCATGACCACCGCCGCCACTGTAGGATCCGCCGCCACCAACGCGCGCCAGGGCTTCAAGAGGAAACAGGATCAGGCAGGAGCCCACCGCAGCGGCGAGTAAAAGGACGCTCGCGGTCGATGCTGTAACTCGACGCGCCACTGCATAAAGCCCGCCTCTACTGGGACGGCGAGCGTCTCGCCCGCAATGAGCGCGAAGCGCGAAAAACTGGATTCGAAAAAGGAAAGCTCGGAAGATTTCGCGCCTGCGGCGCGTTGCGGGCGAGACGCCCGCGGTCCCAGTATTAAGTAACAGGTTTCGAAGACGCTTCACTTTCATTTCAGTTCGAAACGCGGCGCATCGGGAAGTTCATTTGGATTTTCAGCGGTTGCCGGTAGATGTTTGGCGAGTAACGCGCCGAGATTTTCCATTCCGGCCAGCAACGTTGGCGCATCAGCCTTGCGGCCAGCCTCGTGCAACTCAAACAGGAGTTGATTCCACTCGAGCGCGTTCACGCCTTTCAGGATGCCGCGGTCGGCAATCAGTTCGAGCCGCCGCTCGAGGATGGAAAGGTAGATAAGTACGCCCATCTCGGCGTTGGTATTGGCGATTCCCGCTTCATAAAACATCGCCGCCGCGCCGGTACGAACGGCTCCGCTGCGAAACTCTTCAGTAGTAAACAGACGACGCAGTGTGTTGCTACGCGAAGAGGTGAAGGCTGCTATTGCAAACAGCAACGCGACGTCAATGGCGACCCAGTATTGATGGAAATCAAAAGGCGAGAACAGTAGAAACAACAGGCCCAGAAAAGCGACCAGCGCGCCAAACAGGTAATCTGCCTGCGCGTAAGAACCGGAGCGCGCGCGCACTACCAGAACCAGTTCCGCGTCAGTCGTGGTTTCGATCTTTGTTACGCAGTTGGTTAGTGCCGCCTGCGCGGCGTCATCGAATTTGGCTCGCTTCATGTTTACCGTGGCTGACCGGTGGCATTGGCAGTGGTATTGGAAACAACGTTGGGAATCCAGAATATTTGCCCGTCAACCTCAACTTGCTTCAGTCCATGTTTGGGCAAGTCTTTCTCTTTCAAACCGAGAAACGTGAAGTGTGGCAAGTCGCTGAGCACGGTTTGAAACCAGCCATGCTTGGCCAGAATTTCGCGCACGCGCGGATTGTCAAACTCGTTCACATCAAAAGCGAGCATGGCGATGTGCTGCGACGTGCCGGGCGCAGCGATGGAATAGAGGATCGACTTGGAAAGATCCTTGCTGAAGTAGATGCCGCTTTTTTCCAGCTCCAACACCTCGGCGACCTGAGCACGCAACGGCAAACTTTTCAGGCGCGCCACTTGTGCTTCCGTCAGGCGTCCCTGCGCCAGCCAGTAGTCAAGCGCTGGTTGGAAACGTGTGTGCCACAAATTGAAGCTGTCTTCATAACTGCGGCGCGCTGCTTCGGCGCCATCGCGTGGCGTGATGTCCAGGTTTTCCTTTTGCGCTTCCTTGCGCGCTTTCAGCAGTTGCTTCATCGCTTCGGGTTGCAGCTCAACCTCGTCAAAGCCAAACATTTCTGCCGTATAGCCGGCGCGCTCCTGAAACTGGGCCACTTCCTGTTCGCTCCGAAACACGCAAACTGGCGGCGGCATTACTTTCTGCGCCACAAATATCGCGCCATAGTCTTCAAGGACGCGGCGCGACACCGGGTCTCCAGAAGGACAAATGTTCTCGATAGTCGTCTTTCGCTTCTTGAGTGACTTGCGTAAGACTTCGTAAAAGGGAGCCGGCGCGTCACCGTCGTTTGCTTCAGTCGCTTTGGTCATTTCGCCGGAGAAGTTTCCTGTCATTGAGCCAATTGTCGAGTATTGCGCGCCGCGAGACTGCGCCGGCGAAGTCGCGACAAGAAGAGAAATTATTAGAACCGACCAAGACTTGATGTCGCGCGCACTTGTAACCAAGCTTTCACCACCATTATCAATGTAACCGGATAATCAAGCTGGGTGACAGCAGTGATCATAGTAGGGCACGCGCGCTACGGTCAAACAAGGGTTAGGACTGCTCTGGAGACTGGCTCGCCTATATACTGTGTGCAGCGCAGAATATTGCCGTACCTTTGCAAGCCAATGAAATGGACTATCGCGAACTAATCAAGGAAATTGTGGACACCTACCAAAAGCATGGTTGGGAATTGCGGCGCGTGCTCTTGCGGCCCGAGAGTAGCGGTGAGTTAAGGGCCCAGCCTGTTTCCGCTTCTTTTTCGTTGGACGACGCGCGAGTCGCTGAATCAGAGGTTGACGGTTTATGGTTCTCGCGCCCGTCGTATGAGCAGCGCGAAGCCTGGGAATTAAGGCTACTGGCCGAAAATCCTTTTGCGTTGTTTGAGACTTTTGAGAAGGATGAAACGGAAGAGCAGCGAGAAGAAATGCGACGTGAAATGGAAGCACGACTACGAGACTATGTAAGACCAGTGATGAGTGATGAGTGATGAGTACTGAGTGCATGGACGGTAACCCTCTCATTACTCAGTACTCATCACTCATCACTCATCACTCAGTACTCATCACTTTTTACTGCTTCCCCATCTTTACCGGAATCGTCACACGCTCGCCGTCTCGCATCACGACGACGTCAACCGTTTGATATGGTATTGCCCGGCGAACGCGCGAACGAAGTTCCTCGGGAGTCCGAATCGGGACACCGGCGAATTCTGTAACTATGTCGCCTGTCTTGATCCCCGCCATATCCGCGGGCAAGCTGGGAGACACTTCGTCCAATCGAACACCAAACATTTTTGTCCCCGGAATCTCAACCCGTTCAGAGTTACCGTCGTTGTAACCAAACCGCCCAATACCTTCCGGGCGGTGTGCAAAGACACTGCCCAACCGACTCAACTCTTCTCGAGAAATCGTGGTGAGCTTAGTGTTCTTGGTCTCGCCATCGCGGATGTAAACGATGTCAACCGTCTTCCCTATCGGAGTGCTACGCATCATCTCCGTCATCTCATCATCTGAATGCACTGGTCGACCATCAACCGTCGTGATGATATCTCCACCAACGAGTCCGGCTTTGTCCGCCGGCCCGTCTGGGGTGTCGACGTTCGCAAAGGTTGCGCCCACTTCTCCATCAGCCGTATCAAAGTTGTCGACTCCCATATACGATCTCGGCGCAGCGATCCCGACGCTGCCGCGGGGAATTCTGGGAATCTGTTTGACTATTGCGGTAAATCCGCCGGCGACAAGAAAGAAAATGAGCAGACCAATAAACATCCAGGTCGTGCCGCTCATACGGTGGCGGCGTTTCCCAATCCCGCCGCGTGGCGAAACGGTCATTGGTCCGCCCGCAAAACCATAAGGACCCGAATTTGGTGCATTGCCCGGCAAAGTTCCAGGAGGCGCGTTCTGGAAGCGAACCGTTTCCGTATACTCAGCCGAACCTTCGCCTAAGCGAAACCCGCAGTTGCGACAGAATCGCAGCCCCGCCGGCATCGGTGTGCGGCAGTTTCCACAGGTCGAGACGCCGGCTTCCATTTCGGGATTCATAGACATTTCAGTGAACGCGTTAACTAATCGATCAAACGTCCGAGCGTTACGGACGAAAAGAATAGCAGAATTCTATACGCCAAGCGGAGCCTTCTGGTTGCATCTGGTTAAGGCGTAGCCGTAGACAAAGTGTGACAAGAACGGGAGTTTCCCAGATAAACGGTAGGAGCGCGCGAACTTCATCTTGCCGATGCTGATGGCATGGTGCGTGCTCAGTTAGGCCGCCCCACTCGAACAGTTTCCGGAGCCTGCGCGTGCATCCAGCGTAGACATCTGGCGTACTTCGGTGCAATATCTTTTTGAAGTTTAGTTGGGTTCATTGGCCACAGCGGCTATGAACTTGGAGGAACAACGTGGAAGTTACCAAGGCCCTTGCTGCCCTGCAGCCGCTCTACGGCAAAGACAATGTGGAGATTGTAACGGTGGATGGCCAGCGCGTGCGGGGGGTCGTTCGCAGCATGAAAACCACTCAAGCCCTCACTACTCCCAGCGTAAAGATGGAATGCGCCAATGGTGAGATAGTAAAAATACCGTTTCCTTCAATCGCCGAAATCAAAGACCATAA
>JBDUAQ010000104.1:0-11079 GCA_040004575.1 bacterium | reverse complement strand
AAGCCCTCCATCGAGAATCAACTACTCAAGCTAATTAAGCTCAGGGTTGGGAAGGGGGCTTGCCCCCGCCCTTTGTTTTGGGAATTTCAGTGCGCGGTCGTGTGCGCTACGATCCAATCGCCCATTGTTTGCAGCGCAATTGGCGCGAGCGTCTCTTCAATCTCAGCGTATTCTGACGGCGCGCCGGTCTTAGTTGTCTGAAACAAATGATTCAGATTTGGCAGCAACACAATCTTGTAGGAGCGATAATTGAACGGACTATTACGCGTCGCAGCTTGGAATGGTTTTCTTTAGTTTGAGGGTTCTACGTCGGGTGCGCCGGTTTCAGTCTCTGCTTGATTCGAATCCTCAGGTGACCCGCGACCTGCATCGCCATCGGTGTTGGTGAGTTCACGATGTCGCGCAATAGCGCGATCCACCGCAGCTTCGATTTCGTCCAGTTTGAAAGGCTTGGCAAAATACGCAAAAGCACCGGCGGCAATCATCTCACCGGCGTCGTATTCTTCAGCCATTCCGGCTATCACAATCACCGGCGTCGCCGAATGTTTCGCTTGAATGTATCTGAGCAGGTCGCGACCGCTCAGTCCCGGCATATTAATGTCGGTGAGAACAGCGTCATAGGTTTCGATGCCGAGGTAGGCGAGCGCTTGTTCCGCGCGATCCGCGGTATGACACTCGTGCGCAGTAGACAAAAGGTCGTGAAGCGTGTCTCGCACGAGGTTGTCGTCGTCGACGATTAGCAATGTAGCCATCTAATGGTTCTCCGTGATGAGACTCGGTCCAAAGAAGTCAGTCGCATTCTAGCTGTCTTTGCCGCGTCACGCTAGGGTTTGCTGAACCGCCTGGAACAAGAGGTTGTCTGGCTCCAGCCCACGGGCTACAAATAACTTTCCCGCTCTGTTAGTATGAGTCCGCACTTCTTCAACTGGTAACGCTCTGGCACTTGATGCTGTTCCGAGAAAAAATTCCGAATTCAGGAGACCTTTACGAGATGGGCCACGAGTTACAGACAGAACGCGAGCTGTCTTTGGATTTCCTGCGCGTATGTGAAGCGGCGGCGATTGCTGCGGCGCGCACGATGGGCCAGGGCGATCGCAAGTATTCGGATCACGTTGCCGTAGAAGCGATGCGCGAAGTTATGGATACGGTGCCCATGCGTGGCCGTATTGTGATCGGCGAGGGTGAACGCGACGAAGCGCCCATGCTTTATATCGGCGAAGAAGTGGGCGGCGGCTACGGCGTAGGTGAGGACCTTGCGGAATCCTGTCCCGAAGTTGATATTGCCGTCGATCCACTCGAGGGAACAAACCTTTGCGCGGTGGGCGCCAATAATGCGATTGCCGTGCTGGCCGCAGCTGAACGCGGCGGTCTGTTGAATGCGCCGGACCTCTACATGGACAAGATTGTAGTTGGACCTTCATCGCGGGGAGTTGTGGATCTGGATGCGCCGGTCAAAGACAATCTTAAGAACATTGCCCGGCGATTGGGGCGCGACGTTGAAGATTTGACGGTGATAGTTCTCGATCGTACGCGGCACCAGAAATTGATCTCTGATGTGCGCGAAGCCGGCGCACGTATACGTTTGATTAGTGACGGCGATCTCTCCGCCGGCATTTCCGCAGCAGTCGCAGGCACCAACATTCACGCGCTGGTGGGCATTGGCGGCGCGCCCGAGGGAGTGATTACTGCCGCAGCGATGAAGTGTCTGAACGGCGAGATCCAGGCGCGGCTGGTTTTCGATCCGGAACGGCTGGGAGTTGACAGTGACAAGGTACCACCGAAGGAACAGGTGCTGGAACGTTTGCAGTCGATGGGCATCACGGATGCGAACAAGATTTACGACACCAACGATCTGGCGCCGGGCCGGAAGGTTATTTTCGCGGCTACCGGAGTCACTGACGGCGCATTGCTTAAAGGCGTCAGGTTTTTCGGAGCCGGCAAACGGACGCATTCCGTGGTGATGACTACCGAGTCGCGGCACATCCGATTCGTCGACACGCTGCACATCGAGGGTGGCCCCGACACGGTAATACGATTTTAGTTCCAAGGTTTGAACTTTGAACTTGGAGCTTTGAACTTTGCAAAAAACCTGGAGAAAAGTACTAAGTTCAAAGCACAAAGATCAAAGTTCGGCTGTGCAGAGAATCCGCATTCTGCAATCATTAATGAGCAATTGAAAAATGCGCGCCTCGCCAGAAAATTACATTCCGCAGAGCGTTTCTAATCGTCGCCCGCTATTGATGTGGCTCGTTGCCGCAGCGGGATCGCTGGCCGTGATGTCGCTCATCCTCGGGGCTCCGTTGGCTATGGATGCGGGGCACCCATTTTTGGGTTTCACGATCTACAAATCCTTCAGCTACGTCTGCCACCAAATTCCCGAGCGTTCATTCTTCATCTTCGGACATCAATTTGCAGTCTGCGCGCGATGCACGGGCCTCTATGCCGGCTTCACAGTTGCTACCCTGACCTATCCAATTGTTCGCTCCTTAAGGCAGACAGAAGCTCCGCCGCGCAAATGGCTTTTTATCGCAGCGTCGCCACCGGCAATTGATTTCGCGCTTGGCTACTTCGGGATTTGGGAGAACACGCATTCGTCGCGTTTCGCAACGGGCGCACTGCTCGGCGCAGTTGCTGTTTTTTATGTTATGCCGGGTTTGATGGACTTAAGCCTTCGTGAATGGGGAAAGAAGAGCAAACGTTCGGCGGTCGTTCCGCCAAGTCAGATCCCGCCTGCACCGACGTTTTCGCCGAGCAGCGCAACTGTCCTCAGCGACTACAGCGCGCCGCACCGTCGTATCTGACCGGCCGGTACGGCGGTTTCGTGTTAAGCCTTCCTTCAGGTTAAAATCCTTCCAGCGCGCCGTCCGGGCCTTCCCGCACGGCGCGTTAAGATTGAAGAGGGCTACTGTTTCCCAGCAGTCTTCAGCATCGAAGTAGGAATTAGAAGTAGCCGCCATGTCTTTCCAGGACACGCAACCGCCCTTTGGTCACACGCCGAATGAACTCTTCGCGCGCTACTTCCAGGATGTGACCAACAAAACCTGGGGCAACATCAGCCCGCTTTATCAACTTGACGCTTTCGACTACACGATTCTCATCGCCTATTTCGTCATTCTTACCGTCCTGGCAATTTACGGCGGTTACCGGATCAAGCAGGTGATCGACTTCTGGCGTTATCGCAAATTTACGCCCCAACCGAAGGGCTCTTTCAGCGAAGCAGAGTTGCCGCTGATTACGGTGCAGCTCCCGCTTTTTAATGAGATGTATGTCGTGGAGCGCCTGGTCGAGGCAATTACGAAGTTTGATTACCCGCGCGACCGCCTTCAGATTCAGGTGCTGGATGATTCAACTGACGAGACGGTGAAGCTGGCTGAAGCGACAGTCGAAAAATATCGGCAGTTGGATTTCGACATTGAATATGTTCACCGCTTGGATCGCACCGGTTTCAAGGCCGGCGCGCTCGAGAATGGAATGAAGACCGCCAAGGGTGAGCTGCTCGCCATCTTCGACGCCGACTTTGTTCCCAATCCCGATTGCTTGCGGAAGCTGGTTAACTATTTTACCGACCCTATGGTTGGCTGCGCGCAAATGCGCTGGTCGCACATTAACGGCGATTACAATTTGCTGACTCGCCTGCAAACCATCATGCTCGACGGTCACTTCGTGGTCGAACAAACGACGCGCAATCGCACCGGCGGGTTTTTCAACTTCAACGGCACGGCCGGCATTTGGCGGCGTAAGGCAATAGCGGCGAGCGGCGGCTGGCAACACGACACGCTCACCGAAGACACGGACCTCAGTTTTCGCGCACAGTTGATGGGTTGGAAATTTGTCTACCTGCTGGATGAAGAAGCGCCGGCGGAAATTCCGGTTGAGATCAATGCGTTCAAAGCACAACAACGGCGCTGGGCCAAAGGCGTCATGCAAGTGGGCATCAAGCTCTATCCGCGGATCTGGCGCGCGCGGCTGCCATTGCGCGTGCGACTGGAAATGTTTTTCCGGCTAACCGGAAATATCAGTTATCCGCTCATGATTGTCGCGAGTTTTCTTCAGTTTCCGTTGCTACTCGTGCGTTACAACCAGCCGTTTTACCACTTGATGATTCTCGATTTGCCGTTGCTCTTCTTTTCGTCAATATCGGTGTTCCTCTTTTACGGTACCGCGGTTTGGTATCTCGACAAGAAACGCACGCCGCGACTGTTGCATCTGCCACTGGTAATGGCACTAGGCATTGGCCTGGCGTTTTCGAATGCGCGCGCTGTGCTCGAGGCCCTGATGGGAATCAAGAGTGATTTCGTTCGCACGCCTAAGTATCAGGTCGAGAAAAGTAAGGACGAAACCTGGAAGCGCAAGAAGTACAAACGCAAGCGGGGCCTGCTGCCACTGCTCGAGTTGAGTTTCTCGATCTATTTCCTGCTGGCAATCCTTTACGCGGCGCACATGCACATGTGGGGCACTGTTCCGTTCTTGCTGCTGTTTTTCTTCGGCTTCGGCTACATGGGCGTGATGAGCTTCGTGCAGTCGTTCAGCGGCGGGCGCCTGGCGTCGTTCTGGAAACCCGTAACCAAGCCTTCCATCGAAGGCTAGTTGGACAGACATTCCTGTCTGTCCCTGATCGGTATTGCCTCAATGACAGGCAAGAATGGACAGACAGGAATGTCTGTCCTACAGATTTATCAGCTTCTTTGTTGATCTCTCACAGTGCATCAACTAGTATCCGTCGGCCCTTTTAGATTTTCTGCGGCCGGGCTTTGCTGAGTAGTTTCTCCAGGGCGCACTCCAGAACGCGCCCGTCTTCAGACCTAATTTTACGACTTGATGAGGAAAAACATGATTTCAATGCCTTCCCCCCGCGCTAGATTCTGCCTGCTCGTAGTTTTCATTCTTGCTCTCGCATTAACTGCATTTGCGCAATCGCAGGCGACAACCGGAAACATAGAGGGTCGCGTACTGGATCCGAAAGACGCAGCTTTACCCGGTGCCTCCGTAACGGCAACCAATCAACAGACAGGACTTGAAAAGTCGGCAATCACGGACGGTCAGGGCGTTTACACCATCGCCTTCCTTGCGCCCGGCCTCTATACCGTACGCGCTAGCGCTGGCGGCTTCGCGCAAGCTGAAGTCAGAGATGTTGTCGTCACGGTTGGCGGCAAAGCTCCGCTCGATGTGCGGTTAGCTGTCGGCGGCGCGAGCGGATCGGTCACTGTGTCCAGCGAAGCTCCTGTTGTTGAAACAAATATTAGCTCGGTTTCGACGACCATCAATTCTCGCGCCATCGAGAATCTTCCAGTCAATGGCCGCAACTACCTCGACTTCGCCACGCTCACTCCCGGCGTAATTCGAGACCAGAACCGCGAAGGGGATCTGTCTGTTGGTGGGCAGAAAGGCACGCTCAACAGTCTTCAAGTGGACGGTGTAGACAACAACAATACGTTCTTTGGCCAGTCGTTTGGCCGCACGGGCGTGCGCCCGCCCTATCAGTTCTCGGAAGAATCAGTGCAGGAATTTCAGGTGAATCAGAACGGATTCTCAGCAGAGTTTGGCCGGGCGGGCGGGGCGGTCATCAACGTCGTCACTAAGAGCGGCACCAATAAAATTCACGGCGGCGGCTTTGAGTTTTTCCGCGACGAATCACTAAACGCCAACACGCCCCAACTCAAGGCTTCGCAATTTCTGCGTGGTCTTCCGAATAAGCGGCCGAAGCTTCAGATCAATCAGTTTGGCGCGCGCTTAGGCGGCCCGATCAAAGAGAACAAGGCCTTCTTCTTCTTCACCTATGATGGTCAGCGGCAACAGTTGCCAAATTTTCTTGACCCGGCAAACTTCTTTACGCAGCCAGCCGCCACCCAGGCACTGCTGTTGCCGAAGATAGCTACTTATCCAATCAACCGCAATCAGGATGTTTTCATGGTGAAGGGCGACATTGCTCTCAACACCAAGAATCAATTGTCGCTGCGGTTAAATCAGCAAAACTTCACCGGCAAAAATAATGAGTTTACCGGCACGCTTGGAACTCAGGAGCACTCCGGCGACAGCAAGGCCAAGACTACGACGTTTTCCGGCTCCCTGGTTTCTACGTTGAACGCGAGCATGGTAAATGAACTGCGCTTTCAGGTCGCGAAAGATCGCGAGCCGGGAAGCGCAAATAGCACGCAGCCGGAAGCACAGATCCAAACCGGGAGTGGTTTTCTGCTTATAGGCAGAAACAATTTCAGTCCACGCGAGACGACGATCAAGCGGTTTCAAATTATCGACAACATTTCTTTCGGCGTGGGGCGCAACGCTTTCAAAGCCGGGCTGGATGTAAACCGGGATCGGATCTTCAATTTCTTCCCTGGGTTCTTTAGTGGGCAGTACACTTTTACGTCGTATGCAAACTTCGCTGCCAACACGCCCTCCGCTTTCTCGCAAAACTTCGCCGGCGCCGGCACTACGGGCCCCACTACCAAACCAAACAGCACTGACTTTGCAGTTTTTTTCCAGGATGACCTTCGCGTCAATCCGAAGCTGGTGCTCAATCTCGGCATTCGCTATGACAGGCAGTTTATGGCCCCACCGCCGGTCAAGAATCCTGATGCCGCACTGCTTGCTGCCGGTTTCGACACCAGCAGGAAACCAAGCGACGGCAACAATTTCGGACCTCGCGCCGGGTTTAGTTATGCCTTCAACGACAAGACCGTGCTGCGCGGCGGCTACGGACTATTCTATGGACGCACCACTGCCATCATGTTGGGCACGTCGCATTCAAACAACGGCATCAACATTCTCGGCGTAACGCTCAACTGCACTCTGGTGCCGAATCCTTGCCCAACCTATCCAAATATCTTTACGTCTGCACCACCCCTGGGCGCACAAAGGCCTAACCTGTTCCTGTTTTCTAACGGCTACCAGCAGCCGCTGGTGCAACAGGGACGAATCGGTATTGAGCGCGAAGTCATGAAGAACCTGAGTCTCGCGGTTACATACCTTTACTTCCGCGGCACTCATCTTTCGCGCACGCGCGATGTCAACCTTTGTCCTCCGGTAGCCACGACGGCAGTCGACTCGGTTTCTGGCGAGACGTTTACGGTGCAACGGTTTCCGGGCCAGGGCGCCACGCCCCTGGCGGGATGTGTACCGCAAACCGTTTCGTTTACTGGCACCACTCCGTTGCGACCATTCCTGACTTACAACCGCATCGACTTATTTGAGGATTCGGCGAACTCACGCTATCACGGTCTTGCTATCCAGGCTCGAAAGCGTTTTTCTCCCTCAGGTTTGGTACCATTTTTCAAAGGTGCGGGTTCTCAATTTTTGATCTCTTACACTTTTTCGAAAGCTGAGGATGACAAGCCGGACCAGACATCGGTCGTACCGGGAGGCGGCGACGATTTCAAGGTTGTGCAAAATTCGTTCGACCTGCATGACGACTTCGGTTACGCAGATTCCGACCAGCGGCACCGGTTCGTACTTAGCTCTGTGTACGAGGTTGGCAAAGTTAAGTCGGACAACAAGCTGCTGCGAATATTGTTCAACGACTACAGCATTTCCGGGATTACCCAAATGCAATCAGGGTTCGCCTATTCAGCGCAAGTGGGAGCTGATCTTAATCGCGACGGCAATTCCCGCGATGACCGCGTCCCGGGCATCAGGCGCAATAGTTTTCGCACCGGCGCCGTCTACCAAACCGACGCACGAATAACTCGCACCATTCACTTAACCGAAACGGCCAAGCTTAGCTTGATACTGGAGGGCTTCAACATCTGGAACCGAGCCAACACCGGTCTCGCGCCCGGCGGCAGCTATTTCTCGTTTGTTAACATCAACCGCTACAGCGGATTCACGGCTGTCGCGGCCACCAGTACACTGACGCTTACGCGACCACCAGCAGCGACAGCTTTTGGTCTACCACGTTCGATCAATACGCCCCGGCAGGTGCAGCTCGCGATCAAGTTTGACTTCTGAGCGAGCTGTTCCGTCTTGCAGGAGAATAGCGGCGAGCTGGCGCTCATGCCTCTCGCCGCTTTTCACTTTCTCTGACCAGAGATTCGTCTTTCGCCTCACCCTTGGCTTGACATAGTTTCCGGGCCTTTCTATAGTTTCCCTGGTTATCAAATTATGCAGAAGGCTTGCTATTACTGCTGCTGTCATTGCACCTGTTGCGTCTGGTGTCCAGGACGCGATCGGGAAGGCTTTGGCAGCGTGAAGAGCAAGATGAGTTAGTAGCCAAGCGCAGCAAGTTTTCGAAAGCCGGTCGCGATGCCTGCCAGGGATTCGCGACCGGCTTTGTATTTTGGAATGCAACTATGTCCAACGCATTACTGAGAGAACTGAGCCGGCCGGCCAGGGGCGATTCAATCGAGGCGAACATTGGCAACACGCCGCTGATTCGTCTGCGAAGCATTACCCGAGACTTGCCCGCCGGTGTTGAGGTTTTCGCCAAGGCCGAACACTTGAATCCCGGCGGCTCAGTCAAAGATCGCGCGGCACTGGCGATGATTTTAGACGGCGAACGAAGTGGACGACTGCAACGCGGCATGACGATCCTGGATGCGACGAGCGGAAATACCGGCATCGCTTACGGAATGATCGGCGCGGCGCGTGGTTATCCAGTCACCATCTGCCTGCCAAAAAACGCCAGCCTCCAGCGTAAGCAGATTCTGCGCAGCTTCGGAGTGGAATTGATCGAAACGGATCCGCTGCAATCCACCGATGGCGCGCAATTTGTCGCGCGTGAGTTGTCAGCACGAGAGCCCGAGAAATACTTCTATTCCGACCAATACAACAATCCGGCAAACTGGCGTGCACACTACGAGAGCACTGCTGCGGAAATTTGGGAACAGACTGGGGGACAGGTAACACATTTCATCGCAGGACTGGGAACATCCGGCACGTTTGTCGGCACCAGTCGGCGACTAAAGGAATTGAACGGCGGCATACGAGCAATCTCAATGCAGCCTGATTCGCCTTTCCATGGACTCGAAGGGCTCAAACACATGGCCACGGCGTTGGTGCCCGGAATTTATGATCCGACGCTGGCCGACGAGAATGTTGAGGTGGCCACCGAGGACGGGCAGGAGATGGCTGGTCGTTTGGCCCGTGAAGAAGGGTTGCTGGTTGGCACCAGCTCCGGCGCCAATGTATTTGCCGCGTGGCGAGTGGCTCTGTCATTACCGAGGGGTTCGGTGATAGTGACGATCCTTTGCGATGGCGGGGAAAGATATGCGGAATGACTTGTCTGACAACCGCGCTTCGGCTCATAGCGTCGCAGGAACTTGTCAGGCGACGTAAAGTTTGGCGGAATCGGAATGATTCAGTTAACTACACAACAGCGTAACGAGATCGCAGCTCACGGTGAGCGCGACTATCCCCACGAATGTTGTGGCCTGCTGCTTGGCACTTTTGCAACTGGCGGCCGCAAGACGATCGCCGAGATCTATCCCATCTCGAATGCGCGCGAGGAACAGGCTAAGCGCAATCGCTTTTTGATTCGACCGGAAGAGTTGCTGCACGGCGAACAATATGCGGCGAAACGCGGATTGGCCGTCGTCGGCTTTTATCATTCGCATCCGGATCATCCCGCAGTGCCTTCCGCATACGATCTCGAGCACGCCTGGCCGATGTATTCATACACTGTCGTTGCGGTCAGCGCCGGCGCGGCGGGTGATCTTCGCTCGTGGGAGATGGACCCGGACCGTTCGCGCTTCACAGAGGAAACGATCTCAGAACCTCGAGATCTGATTGTGTCCAACGTTCATTGAAAGGAACTTCAGTCATGGCAATCACAATAAATATTCCCACGGCGCTGCGGCAGTTTACCGGCGGCAATGCGCGCATCGAGGTTGAAGCGACAACGGCCGGCGAAGCCCTGGATCGTTTAACTTCGCAGCACGCGGAGCTGCGGCGTCATCTGTATGATGACAAGAATTCGCTGCGAAGTTTTGTCAACATCTACGTCAACGAGGAAGACGTCCGTCATCAATCGGGCCTGGCAACGCCGCTGAAAGATAGTGACACACTAATGATCGTTCCCTCGATTGCAGGCGGGTCAACAGCAGAGTACCTCGGTGAAGCGGCGACCGCACCAGCGTTGCCGTCTCTATCAAACGAAGAGATCGCCCGATATAGCCGGCATTTGATCATGCCGGAGGTTGGCATGGAAGGGCAGCGCAAACTGAAAGCAGCGAGCGTCCTGATGATTGGCACTGGCGGACTGGGCGCGCCGGTAGGAATGTATCTCGCCGCTGCCGGCGTAGGACGCATCGGCCTCGTTGATTTCGACGTCGTGGAAGCTTCAAATCTCCAGCGCCAGATTATTCATGGTACGGCTGACATTGGCCGCCCGAAAATCGAGTCAGCGCGCGATCGTCTGCGCGACATCAATCCGCACATCGAAATTGAAACGCATGAGACACGTTTGACCAGCCAGAATGCACTGACCTTATTTGCCAACTACGACATCGTCGTGGACGGCACAGACAATTTTCCCACTCGCTATCTAGTCAACGACGCCTGCGTGCTGCTGGGAAAACCGAATGTCTATGGTTCAATCTTTCGTTTTGAAGGGCAGGCCAGCGTGTTCTGGGCGAAGGAGGGCGCGTGTTATCGCTGCTTGTATTCAGAGCCGCCGCCGCCCGGCCTGGTTCCGAACTGCGCTGAGGGAGGCGTGCTGGGAGTTTTGCCTGGCATTGTGGGTGCGATTCAGGCAACCGAAACAATCAAACTTATTCTCGGCGCGAAGGACACGCTGGTTAATCGTCTGCTGCTGTTTGATGCCTGGCAAATGAAGTTTCGCGAATTCAAGTTGCGCAAAGATCCCGCCTGCCCGGTGTGCGGTGAGAATGCAACCATCAAGGAGTTGATCGACTACGAAGAATTCTGTGGTCTGCGCGCGGAACCGCAAGCGCAATCTGATGAACTCGAGGAGATTAGCGCCACAGAACTGCGGCAGCGACTCGATAGCGGTCAGGACACCCAGATAATCGACGTGCGCGAAACTTTTGAATATGACATTGCGCGCATCGACGGAACTAAACTGATTCCCCTGGGCCAGGTAGTGTCTCGCATGAACGAAATCGATCCAGCGCGCGAGACCGTCGT
>JBDUAQ010000103.1:0-11136 GCA_040004575.1 bacterium | reverse complement strand
TTCCGCTCGCTCGTAAGTAGGGTTTTGATTTGCCGCTCTCTGTGCAACCTTCGTGTCCTCTGTGTCTCTGTGGTGAAAAACGACGACTTACCACAGAGGCACAGAGAACCCAGAGACCACACAGAGAAAAGGGGTAAAGACTTGACTGAGAATTTTCCTTATCGGCGCGTGGTAGTAACCGGGGGCGCGGGTTTTCTCGGGCGCTTCATCGTTGACCGCTTGCAGGCCAGGAAGGACGTCGCGGTCTTCGTTCCGCGCAGCGCCGATTGCAATCTGGTCGAAGCAGCGGACATCAAGCGTCTGCTCAACGAAACCCAACCTGATTTAGTCATACACCTGGCGGCGGTGGTAGGCGGCATCGGCGCCAACCAGAAGAACCCCGGCAAGTTTTTCTACGAGAATCTGATGATGGGCGTACAGATTATCGAACAGGCGCGCCTGCATGGCGTCAAGAAATTTGTAGCGCTGGGGACAGTTTGTGCCTATCCGAAATTCACTCCCACTCCCTTTCGCGAGGACGACCTCTGGAACGGTTACCCGGAAGAAACCAACGCTCCTTATGGACTCGCGAAGAAGATGATGCTGGTGCAGTCGCAGAGCTATCGCGAGCAGTATGGTTACAACTCGATCTTTCTCCTGCCGGCGAACCTCTATGGCCCGGGTGACAATTTCGATCCCGAGAGTTCACACGTCATTCCCGCTCTAATCCGGAAGTGCGTTGAGGCACGAAAGAGCGGCGCGCCTTTCGTCGAAGCCTGGGGGACAGGAAACGCGTCGCGTGAGTTTCTCTACGTCGAGGATTGCGCTGACGCCGTGGTGCGTGCAGCGGCGAAGTATGACGAGAGCGAGCCGGTGAATATTGGGACCGGCAGCGAAATAAAAATCTCGGAACTGTTGCAAATGATCGCGAGGCTGACGCGCTTCGAGGGCGAGATTCGCTGGCAGCACGATAAACCTGATGGCCAGCCGCGCCGGCGCCTGGACGTTTCCCGCGCGTTCGACAAATTTGGCTTTCGCGCGCAGGTGCCTTTCGAGGAAGGCTTGCGCCGCACGATAGACTGGTATGAAGCGCAGGTGGCTGGCGAGACCGAGCTTGCCATCCCGCAGTCTCAAGAGGCTTAGTCTGTGGCGCTACCAAAAATCTCAGTCATCACCCCCTCCTACAACCAGGCGCAATACTTAGAAGAGACGATTCTTTCGGTTCTTGATCAAAACTACGGGCGGCTGGAGTTCATCATTATCGATGGCGGCAGCACCGACGAAAGCGTCGAAGTGATTCGCAAGTATGAGAGCCGCCTGGCTTATTGGATAAGTGAAAAGGATCGCGGACAGGCACATGCGATCAACAAGGGGTTGGCCCAGGCGAGCGGAGATATCGTAGCCTATCTAAACAGCGACGATCTTTACGACGCCGGAGCCTTCGCCGCCGTCGCCTCCTATTTCCAGCAGCATCCCGAATGCGAATGGCTGTGTGGCGACACGCGTATGTTTGGCAAGCAACACGAAACGCAAATCATCTCCGCCCAGGTGCCGAAGTCTGCGGCCCACGCGCTCTCGTGGGCCTACAAAGCGCCGCAGCCGGGAATGTTTTGGCGGCGCAGTTTGCTCAGCAGCGGATTTGACGAACGCTGGCGCTACTGCTTTGACCATGAATTGTATGTTCGTCTTTTACTCGCCGAGCACAGATGTGATCATTTGCCGCGAACGTTGGCGGCCTACCGGCTGCACGCGAGCAGCAAGACCGTCGCGGAAGGCGATCTATTTGATCGCGAGTTTGATCAGATCGCCGAAATCTATGAACCTAAGCTGGAGGGCAGCGATCGACGTTGGTGCGCGGCTACACGTTTACTTAGAGAGTCGTTTGCGGACAGTCGTAAAGGAGAACGCCTGAACGCGGCTAAACATCTGCTGCACGTGTTGCGGATTTATCCTGAGAGCATTGCCGGCAGAAACTTCTGGGGATGTGTTCGCCAGTTGCTGCGTGGCGCCCCAACTCCGCAAGAGGCCGGCAGTTCAGAGTCCAAGCTTTAGCTTGTTCGGCTTTGCTTTCGTTCGATTCGAAACTTCGTTATGCACTATCACCTGATTGGAATTTGTGGAACGGCGATGGCCGCGCTGGCGGGAATGCTGCAAACGCGCGGCCATCACGTCACAGGCTCAGACGAGAATGTTTACCCGCCGATGTCGACCATGCTGGCATCGCTCGGCATTCAAGTGAAGCAAGGATACAAGGCCGAACATCTCGAACCGGCGCCTGATTGCGTGATTGTTGGCAATGCTATTCCGCGTGGCAATGCGGAAGTGGAGGCGACACTGGATCGCAAGCTGCTCTATCGATCACAGGCAGAAGTAGTCAAAGAAGAATTCATTCGCGGGCGCCGTTCGCTGGTCGTCGCCGGCACGCACGGCAAAACGACGACGACGAGTATCGCCGCCTGGGTGATGGATCAGGGCGGACTCGATCCAACTTTTCTGATTGGCGGCATCGCGCAAAACTTCGGCGTAAGTTTTCGCGTGACTGACAGCGACTACTTCATCATCGAAGGCGACGAATACGACACGGCATATTTCGACAAGGGTCCGAAGTTTATGCACTACCTGCCTGAGGTCGCGATCGTAAACAACATCGAGTTTGACCACGCCGATATCTACAACGATCTGGCGGCGGTCAAACTTGCGTTTCGCCGCTTTATGAATTTAGTTCCCGGCAACGGCAAACTGATTGTTGGTTGGGACAGCCCGCAGGTGCGCGAGGTGGTGGCCGCAATGGGCCAGCGGTTATTTACACAACTCGAAACCTTCGGCACGAACGAGGAGGCGAAGTGGCGTCTCAGCGATATGGATTTTTCCGAAGAACTGAGCAAGTTTACCGTCATTTGCGGCGGCAAACAGTGGGGCAAGTTTGAAACGCCGCTGATCGGCGACTTCAATCTGCTGAACTGTCTCGCTGTAATCATCGCCGCAGACGCGTGGGGACTGGAGCAAGACGTTATCCGAGGCGCGCTGCATTCGTTCAAAAACGTGCGCCGGCGCGCCGAAGTTCGCGGCGAGGAACGGGGCGTCGTTGTTATTGACGACTTTGCACACCATCCCACCGCGGTGCGCGAAACGCTACGCGGCTTGCGTAATCGTTATCAGCAGCGTCGCTTGATCGCAGTGTTTGAACCGCGCTCGTGGTCGTCGCGTCTGGCAGTGTTTCAGGATGATTATGCCAACGCCTTTGCGGCGGCAGACTACGTGGTGATTGCCAGCGTCTTCGATAGTCAGAAGGTTTCAGAAAAGGGAAAATCGCTCGACACGAGCAGATTGATTGCGGACATCTCTGCACAGGACAAGCCGGCTTTTGCACTTGCTGATGCCGGCGCGATCATTGAACACCTGCTGCCGCAACTGCGCGAAGGCGATGTGGTGGCGATCATGTCCAACGGAGGCTTCGGCGGCATTCACGAAAAACTGCTGGGCGCCTTGAGCAAACAAGAAGTAAACGACAACCGGTAACCGGCAGGAGAATCAAGAGCTACGCTCAACCGCAGAAGTTGGCAGATTTGTCGGGTGCTACGATGTCGACTTCTATGACTTTTCTCTTCATCGCCAAAGCCTCGTCTTTCGCTTCAGCTTCCGTACGAACTTCAAAATAGAATTGAATTCCTGGATATTCATAGATGAAGTCACTACCTCCGGTCTTTTCTCCATAGGTAGCGACGACATCCTTCATGGTGCTTTTGCCGATGACTATTCCCTTGCTGGTAACACCATCGTGGACCTCGACAAGGAAGATCTTCTTTTTAGGATCTTGATAGCAGTAGTAGAAGGCGCGCCCAGAATCCGGGTAGTCCATCCTGTAGGAATAATCGTTCTTATTTTTCAGTTCGTACTTCGTGCCATATCGCGCTTCAACGTCGGCAGCAGTGGAAACGTCAATCAATATCTCACCTAGTCCGATCCCGTCCTTGATCGGGCCCACTTGCGATTGCGTCTGATTGCCGAGCGAAATCGCTGTACCCTGGAAACAAACGAGTAGGACCAAAAAGACGGCAACGAGTTCTGTTGGCAGCAGCAACTTCTTCAGGCGTAGTTTTAGCATGTAGAGTAAGTCTCCTTATAGTTTTGACGGGAAACAAAATGCGCACGCCTTGTGCTTTCCGCTTTTCTTCTGCTTACTGCCTACTGCCTTGTGCCTTCTGTTCCGTGCTCTCGACCACTTCAAGTTCAGCCCGTGCGATTAACAGAGGTTTAGGAATAGTTTTCAGATCCTCAAGTTTGCCAGGCGCAACTTCGACGCGCGAGGTGAGTACGCGGCGAATTCGCTGCGGCAGAAACTTGCCGGCGAGCAACGCCGCTGCGCCGACCAGTTCGACGACGTCGCCGCCACCACTCCAATGTTCGCGAACAACTTTTGGATCGGTTCGTTCCATCAGCCGGAGTAACGTCAGCGCAATCAGGTACGCATCGTCGATCTGCCCGACAAATGGGATCATGTCGGGGATCAAATCGAAGGGAATGATTGCGTAAACAATCGCTCCGGCAACCAGCGCCCGGTCAATTGCCGGCACGCGCGGATCCGCCAGCAAGCGCACACTGAGCAGAAGCATGTTCGGAATAAACAGCAGCAGGTTCTTTAGTCTTCGTTTGGCTAATAGGGCTGACATCAGATTCTCCTGAGATCACTTGGCTGAGAACTTGTTTTTATTGGCTGTCAAGTTATCACGACTCTTAATCCGACAGGTAGTCGTTTGGTTTCGTTTCCTTCTCTGTGCACTCTCTGTGACCTCTGTGACTCTGTGGTAAACCCCCAGGGACGCACTCACCACAGAGGCACAGAGGACACGAAGGTTACACAGAGAGAGACTGATTCTCGCGCCGCCGCCAACAGGAGCTTGTTCTCTTAGTCAGGGTTCGCTAGACTCAGCGTTCTCGTACAACCTGCTAACAGATCCCTTTTTTCAATGGACATCCTCGAACGAATTCGCCAACGCGCCGCCGCCAAACCTCAACATATTGTCTTGCCTGAAGGAAACGATCCGCGCACCGTTATCGCAGCTGCAATTTGCGCGCGAAATCGGTTGGCGCGCATAACGTTGCTGGGAGATGAAGCAACAATTCGCGAAACGGCACAACGCGAGGGCGCCGACCTCGGCGGCGTTGAGGTCATAGACCACCGGCGTGCCTCTGATTTCGAAAAGATGGCTTCGCTCTTTCACGAAATGCGCCGCGCCAAAGGACTGATGGCCGACGAAGCGCGCACGCTAATGACCGATCCGCTTTACTACGGGAACCTGATGGTGCGACTTGGAAAAGCTGACGGCTCGGTGGCTGGTGCAACCAACACAACTTCGCATACGGTGCGCGCGGCCCTCCACTGCATCGGCGTGCGCTCGGGATTCAAACTCGTGTCGAGTTTCTTTCTCATGGCTTTACCCAATTCTAATTTTGGTCATGACGGCGCCCTGATCTTTGCCGACTGTGGCGTAGTCATCGAACCGTCGGCGGCGGAGTTGGCAGAGATTGCGATCGCTTCGGCAGATTCGTTTCGCGCGCTGCTGGGCGCCACGCCGCGTGTGGCGATGCTTTCTTTCTCCACCAAGGGAAGCGCCAAACATAAACTCGTGGATAAGGTAGTTGAGGCCACCAGAACCGTGAAAGCGCGATCCCCGCAACTCGAAATTGATGGTGAGCTTCAGGCAGATACCGCGCTGGTGCCGTCGATTGCGCAGTCGAAAGCTCCCGGATCAAGCGTGGCGGGCCATGCAAACGTTTTGATTTTTCCTGATCTCCAATCGGGCAACATCGCCTACAAGCTCACCGAGAGATTAGCCGGCGCGACCGCGATTGGCCCAATTCTTCAGGGCCTCGACAAACCTGCCAATGATCTCTCCCGCGGCTGCAAGGCAGAGGATATTGTTGATGCGGTTGCCATCACGGCTGTACAGTCGCAGGCCAGACAAGCCTCGGGCTGACAGAACGCTCAAGCAGTTCAGAGTTCATCAAGCTTTAGCTCACGCTTTCACGAGCTGCAACCTAAATGTTGTACTCAAAACCACTTGAACATTTTCCAGAGTAGGCAACGCGAAACGGGCTCGGTTTGCATCCAACTGCGGCGAAATCCCATTCCTGAGAGGCAGGCAATCATCTTGTTTAATCGTTATCTGTGTCTTTTCCTGTTTAGCCTGATGCTGGCGGCGACCGCCGTGAGTCAGTCCCAACAAAAACCGCCACAACCACTTCCCTCTCCGACTCCCAAAGAAGAAGGCGATCGAGTGACAGTTTTTACAGAAGAGGTGCGTTTGCCGGTCGTCGCGGTGGATCAGTTTGGTCACTACGATCCGACAGTCGTCCCCGATGACATCCTTGTACTTGAGGATGGCGTGGCTCAACAGATCAAAAGTGTTCGTCGAATTCCTGCGAATGTAATTTTAGTTCTCGATACCGGCGGCGAGCTGAGCGGACTTGGCGGGATGTCGAAGCGACCGAGTTTGACGCGTGAGGTTGCGATCGAACTCTTGAATCAGTTGCGAGAAGACATCTGGGTGGAAGTCATGCAGTTTAATAACTCGGTGGATGTACTCCAGACCTGGACGCGCGATCGGCCGGCGACCATCAAAGTCTTGAAAACGAAACTTTCGTCAGGCAAGCGAGCACGATTTGCAGACGCTGTCGCCGCTGCCGCGCAGCAGTTGAAGGATCGGCCTGAAGGTAGCCGGCATGTGGTTTTTATCACTGATGGCGTCGACAGCCCCGGTGGAAAAATCGATCGCGCGCAGGCAATCAAGCAACTGGCGGCGGCCAGGGCTACGGTTCACATCATCAGTTACACAGAATTTGTCCGGCAGGTGCCGAAGAAGACTGGGCCTGATCCGATAAGACAAGTCCCTACATCTCACGATCCGATCACCACGATGGATCCTACTCTACCGCCTGGCACCACGCGCAGTCCTGCATATGTTTGGCACAGCATCACGTTTGATCCGGCGATGCGTCGTCAGCGTAAAGCTTACGAAGACGCGATCCGTAACAGCCAACAGGTTCTCACCGACATGGCCCAGGAAACGGGAGGACAAATCTTCCTGCCAAAAACAAGCGATGAAATGATTGCGCAGGCGCGAGAGGCCGCGCGCGAGGTCGGCGCAGAATATGTAGTTACTTATCGGCCCAAACGGCCGCTCTCATCCGCTGAAAAGGGAGAGTACCGGCGAATCGAAGTAGCGTCGCGGCGGGTTGGTTTGAGTTTGCGTTCGCGGCGGGGATATGTCGTGCCTTCGCAGCCCTAAGTCAGGACGGACTGGAGTTGTGACTCGAGCACCATTTCAACCAGGCGGCGCACCTCGAGTGCGTCTTCTTTCTTCAGCAACGATTGGTCGTGAAGCTCCTGCCAATCTTCCGGCGGTACGCGGTGAAAGGCCTCAACAACCTTCGGGTCAAACTGTTTCCCGGCCCACTCATCAAGTTCCTTTGCGGCCGCCTCATAGGGCTTGCCTTTGCGATACACACGGTCACTCGTAATCGCGTCGAAAGCATCGGCCACCGAAAATATCCGGGCGCAGATGTCAATCTCTTCGCCGGTCAGACCGAGCGGATAGCCGGAACCATCCCATTTCTCGTGATGCTGGGCCACTACTCGGGCCGCACCCTCAAGAAAATCGATGCCACGCAGAATCTGCTGCCCATGCACCGGATGCTCGCGCATGAGAACCCATTCTTCCGGAGTTAACTTAGCGGGTTTGCGCAAAATCAAGTCGGGCACGCCAATCTTGCCAATATCATGAAGCAGCGATCCAAACTCGAGCGCCTTCGTCCGCTGACTATCCAACCCATACTCTCGACCGAGGCGCATACTGTAGCTAACCACTCGCTCTGAATGGCCGTGCGTCTCAAGGTCTCTGGTTTCGAGCGCCGCGGTGAGTGCTTTCAGGGTCGAACGATACGCACCTTCCAGTGAGTTCAAAGCCTGGTCAAGTTCTACTGTGCGTTGTTCAACCAACTCTTCGAGATGATCTTCGTAGCGCTGTTTGGCAGTTATCAAATCCTGATGTTCCAAAGCCCGCTTTACTACCGCTTCCACCTGCCGCAAATCAAACGGCTTCATTACGTAATCAAAAGCTCCCAAACGCAGAGCGTCGATGGCGCTCTCTACGGTTTGCATGCCGCTGATCATCACTACCACGGTGTTTGGCGAATTGCCCTTCACATGCGGAATCATGTCAAGACCGCTCATGCCCGGCATGGTGATATCACTGACTACGAGTTCATAGGTCGTTTCGGCCAATCGTCCAAGCGCTTCTTCAGCCGAGCCCGCAGTGGTGCAGTCATACTTGCCATCAAAGAGATCCGCCAGGATCGCCGTTATCTCTGGTTCATCGTCAACGATAAGAATCCGTGATTGCACGTGGGCTAACATTTTTCCGACTCCTAATTCCGGGGCATTCGAGACAATTCCGTCGGGGTAGTTACTGCTTTGGAAACTCGCTGGGACTTAAGGGCTTGAGGTTGGTTGAACTAGCTCGTATTCCCGCCCTCGGGGAATCCCTTAGATTCTACAGATTTTGCCGTGCTGTGGCAAACATGTTTTTGCCTGACGGTAACGGCCTGATTTATAAGAGCATAAGCCCCTCCGACGGGGCAGCCGCACCTGCGCTCGGGCAGGCATGCGCGTCCATGACTACGTACAAAAGCGCACGAAGTTTAATTAGAGCAAACCCTTAGTAACGGGCCCGTTTGCGGCGTTTGCGAATCCCATAAGTGTAAACGGCCGCACCGCCACCACCGGCGATCGCTCCGATAGCCGCGCCCTTTTTCCCGCCGGCTATGCCGCCAATCAGCGCCCCACCGACGGCGCCACCCGCAGTGGTGAGTTTATCGCGATGCTTCTGCCAGAAACTTCTTCCGTGCTTGTGGCCATCCCCCACGCAGGCGTAATGCGTATGCCAGTAGTCACCGTGCCGGTGCTTGAGTTGTCCGCATCTCCTGGCTGAAGCAGGCACAGAGGCCAGCATCAGGAGCGCAAATACGATCAGAATTGAAAGAACTTTTCTCATCACTTCTTCCTTTCGACGAGCACGTCGCATATTTGACTGAAGGAGGCGGTAAGTTGATTTTATTGCCGCGAAGGTTCTTTGTCGAGGGTGGTACTGCCAGCTTGTGGTGCCGGAGGTCGGACTCGAACCGACATGTCCTTGCGAACGCCAGATTTTGAGTCTGGTGCGTATACCAATTTCGCCACTCCGGCAGCGAGAATCGCGGGCAAAGATAATAAGTCCAATGCCTGGAAAATCGCAACCGGGGCAAGTCGCAAGATACTAGCCTGGACCACGCAGTCTTCCGCCCGTCGTCTTCAAACTTTGCGCTTTAGCTATTTGGCAATGATCGACATCGTGCCGTTCTCAGCGGTGTGATCGCCATTCGAAGGTTCAGCCGCGTAGGTCTCGTATTTGTAGCGATAGTTGTAATAGTCGTATGAGCTCACTTCGGCCCGGTTGAGCACCACGCCGATAATCTTGGCACCAATCTCATTAAGCGTTTGTCGCGATCGCCTTACCACTTGCCGCGAGGTCTTGCCGCCATGTACCACCAGGATTACTCCATCAACGAGCGATGCAATGAGGACGCCATCGGTGAAAGACGCGATCGGAGGAGAATCAATCACGATATGAGTAAATGTCTTACTGACGATATCGAGCAGACGTTTCATCTGGGACGAGCCAAGCAATTCCGCTGGATTTGGCGGAATCGCTCCAGAGCTAAGCAGATAAATATTTGAGTCCTTATATTGATTGATTCTCGCCAGGATTTCTGCTTCAGCAATCTCACTCGACAGGATTGCACTCAAAGAGTCGTCATTAGGCAAACCAAAGACTTGATGCAATCGAGGCCGACGCATATCGGCGTCGATTATCAGGACCTTGGCCCCCGTCTGTGCCAGCACGGTCGCGGTATTCACCGCCGTGGTTGTCTTTCCCTCCGCCGGCACACTTGAAGTCACGAGCAAAGTCTTCGGTGCTCTTCCAGGCGTCGACAACAGGATGGACGTTCGCAGGTGCTTGTAGGCTTCCGCCTGCGCCGTTGGACCGACTTCATTAATCAGTAGCTCCGCCCCGCCGCTGTGTCCATTTCGTTGCAGGGCGCGTGTGATCGGCAGGAAGCGTTGCCCCATCTTCCCAGCGATAGGAATGATTGCCAGCGAAGGCAGGCGCAATCCGCTTTCGATATCGCTGGAATTCTTGACTGTGTCGTCAAGGTAATCGAGAAAGAGCGCCAGTGCGATGCCGAATACTAATGTAAGCGCCAGTGCCAGAAACACGCCTTGCATGCGTTGCGGGCCGATTGCGCCTTTGGGAACGGCAGCATAGTCGACGACGTGAATGTTGTTAGGCGTACCCGCCATAGTAACGTCGTTTTCTTTTGAGCGCTGCATCAATCCATCGAGCAAGCCTTTATTGGTTTCAATCTCCTGCTTGAGGATGTTGTAGTTAATGGCCGCCTGATTCTGAGCGACAGTTTCGGCGCGCTGCTTATTGAATGAGTCCCGCAAAGCGTTCTCGCGATCGAGCGTCTTGCGATAATTAGTTTCCAGATTGACCGTAAGAACTTTTTTAGCGCCGCCTCTGGTTTCCTCCAGCTGTTTCTCGAGCGTCGCGATTTGTTGATTGATGTCCTTGAGTTCAGGAGACTCATCCGTGTCAGTCAATACCAACTGTGCGCGCTTTTGTTTTAGTTCCACCAGCTTGCTTTTGAATTCAGCAATCGACTTATCCGCGGTTTCGGCATTTGCTTCCGCCGCCCCCGGCACGAGACTGGCGCGATAAGCCGCTTCGGCAAGGTGCCGTTCGTTTTCGGCGTCCAGCAATACACGGTTCAAACCAGTCAGGCGTTCGACGACGGTGTTTTGACTGGCATCAAGCGAGAGAATCTCGTGGCTCTGGGCGTAGTTGACCAGTTGTTCTTCGCCGCTGCGAATCTGCGACTGAAGTTCTGCAATTCGTTTCTCGAGATAGGTGCCCGCAATACTGTTTGTTTTCGTCTTCACTTCCAGATTCCAAAGCGCGAACGCGTCGGCAGTAGCGTTGACGACCTTAGTAGCTACTGCTGGGTCAGTATGCGTGGCACGAATATCAATTAAGCGAGTTTTCTTAACCTGACTCA
>JBDUAQ010000102.1:0-11208 GCA_040004575.1 bacterium | reverse complement strand
CGATGGCGGGCGTGACGGACGTTTCGTTTCGCCGGCTGCTGAAGCGACGCGGCGGTGTTGGTCTCAGTGTCTCCGAGTTCATTTCAGTTGAAGGTCTGACGCGCAGTAATCCCAAATCAAAACGGCAGATGCGGTTTTACGAAGACGAGCGGCCGTTCGCGGTGCAGATCTTTGGCGGCCAGCCTGAACGCATGCGCATGGCTGCGGAGATGGCCGAGGAAATTGGCGCTGACATCCTCGACATCAATTGCGGTTGTCCGGCGCCGAAAGTGGTGAAGCACGGCGGCGGTTCTGGTTTGTTGAAAGATCACGAGCGCCTCGAGACAATTCTCAACGAGATCAAGAAAGCGATAACGATCCCGCTCACCATCAAAATTCGCGCCGGCTTTTACGATCACACTATCAATGCTGTCGAGACGGCCAAGCTGGCAGAAGCTTGTGGCGTTGAGCATATTGCTCTTCATGGGCGCACCAAGGAGCAGGGCTATCGTGGGCTCGCGAATTGGGATCTGGTGAAGCAGATAAAGGAAAGCGTCAGTGTGCCAGTATCAGGCAGTGGTGATGTGACCACGATCGAACAGGCATTTGCGCGTTTTAGTGAGACTGGTTGCGATGGCGTTCTGATTGGACGAGGCGCGATGGCCAATCCCTGGATCTTTCGGCAGATCGAAGATGTGATGCTCGGTCGCGAAATCTTCGAACCAACCCTTGCAGACAAGCGCGCAATCCTGCACGAGTATTTCGACTTGCTGCGCGATGACATGCCCGAGACGCCCGCCATAAATCGCATGAAGCAACTGGCCGGGCAGTTTACGCGCGGGCTTCAGGGCGGCGCGCTGTTTCGCACCTCGATCTACCATTCTCACTCGGTAGACGAAATCCTGAACCGCATCGAGGAATACTTCGAAGCCATTGAGAACGGCAAGCCTTACTTCGGCGAAGCCGGCGCACCGATTGAAGAAGCTCCGGAACTCGACTCCTGCGAAGCCGCCAGCGCGGCGTAGCCGATACCTGATTAAACTACAACCGGACCCCGATTAGACTACAACCAGACACGGGTTCGTTCTCATTAACACCTCGCTTTAGCGAGGTGATGACGCGTAATATCCGAGCCTTAGCCGTTTCAACGGCCTCTTGAAACCGTTAAAACGGTTACCTGGGTGGAGACGAATCCCGATCACCTCGCTGAAGCGAGGTGTTAATGAAACGTACTTTTGGTTCCACTTTATGGTCCTTGCTGGAAGGCAAACAACAATGCGAAAAGTAACATTCGGCGGCGCTAACAGTCTCGACAACTATTTCGCGCGGAAAGACGACTCAGTTGATTGGCTGATGTGGAGCAACGAAGCAGCCACGGTCATGAAAGACTTCTGGAAGACGATCGATACAGTCGTCATGGGTCGAAAGACTTATGAGGTAGCCCTGCGCATGGGTGCAGGCGGGGGCAATCCTTATCCTGGTGTCAAGAGTTACGTCTTCTCCCGAACGATCAAGGCAAAGCCGGGTAGTGGCGTTGAGATCATCTCAGAAGAGGCGGCGGAATTTGTGCGTAAGTTGAAGAGTCAGGAAGGCAAGGACATCTGCGTTATGGGCGGTGGTCTGTTAGCGAAGTCGCTTTTCGAAGCAGACCTGATTGATGAGATTGGCTTCAACATTCATCCGGTGTTGCTCGGTTCGGGCATACCGCTCTTTCATGAAATGAATCACCAGATTGATCTGGAACTGATTGACTGCAAGCCTTTCAAGAACGGTACGCTGATGGTTTCTTATCGCGTGAAACACGAAAAGGGATCGAAGAAATCAACCGCGAAGCCCGGGAAGCCCGCGAAGAGCGCAAAGAAACGCAAAGGTAGGCAATGAGCGCACGGAAGATTATCGCTTACATCGCGACCAGCGCCGATGGTTTCATAGCCCGGCGCGATGGCAGCGTCGACTGGCTCAACCGGCCGCGCACGGTGGGCGACTATGGCATGGGCGCATTTTTCAAAACCATCGATACGATCTTGTGGGGGCGTAAGACCTATGCGGTTGGGCTTCGCTTCGCGAAGGAAGGGGGCGGGATGGGCTACGGTTCAGAGATCAAGAACTATGTTTTCTCGCACCGGCCACCAAAGAAGCACGCCCCGGACGTGGAGTTTGTTAAGGAGCCTATTCCGGACTTTGCCAAGCGCCTGCGTGCAACTCCGGGCAAGAACATTTGGCTGATGGGCGGCGGTGGAATTATCGCGTCGTTTCTCGATGCAGGTGAGATCGACGAATTCGTCATTCACGTGATCCCGACGTTCATCGGTGAAGGCATTCCCCTCATAGCGCCCAAGCAGCGGCTGGTCGCGCTGAACCTACTCTCGGCTCGCGATTTTCCCGACGGGGTGGTGCGCTTGCATTATGCCGTCGAGCGGCAGAAGGAAAAACAAAAAGTCACGGCGAAGAAAGGAAAACCGCCAGCTCGATCTGCCTAGCGCGATCTCCGCAGCCGCGTAGCGGCGAAATGTTTATAGCTTTATGATTGCTTGAAATGTTTTTCGTGGCAGAGTGAATGCCAGGCATTGACTCCGCCACGAAGCGGGTGAGAAGACGTCCGGTCTACAAACATTTCGTGCCTACGGCACGAGCTGGCTGCTATCACCATTGAAACCGTGCCGTCGTTCACGGAACAGACTTCGCGAGCGCCGCCGGTGGTTTTCCGCTTCCAGTATCCAAATTCACGGCTGCCGGATAGCCCTTTCCCCTCAACGCAGTCAGCTCAACCACAACTTCCTTTTGGTTCTTACCTACAGGCTTCTTTATTGTCGTCTTAACCTTTTTTTCGTTGGTCGCGATTGCGGGCGACGAGGACGGTACCGCGGCGTTAGCAGACCTACTATCCGACTTGCTGATCACGTCCTGCTTCATCGGATGGCGCGACATCGCGTTTACCGCCTCCAAAACGTGCGCGCGTTCCGCTTCACCCAAATCTTCGAGCGTCGTGCCGTTCGCCTCCAAAACGGCGCGCAAGTTTGCTTCGGTGTTGGTGTCCTGATCATAGACGTCGCGATAAATGTGCAGTTGCCCGTCTTCAAGCACAATCGTTTCGTAGCGTAATTCCACCGGCACCACTCGGCCTAACTTCACCGCCCTGGTTTTAGTCTTGTCAGCGAAATACGACTTGAGCGCTGCTTCTGATATCTCGCCGCCGGCGACCTGGGCCAGCAGTTTAGCAAAGTCCTGCACCTGTGGGGTGGTTAGTCCAACGCAACCATGCGAGGCGAAGGTGCCGATTTTTGCGAGCGACTTTCCCCCGTGTATGAGCGAGGGCAGTCCAATGGGAATCTTGATTGGCCCCAGCGGATTCAGTTTGCTGCCGGCCTCGACTTTCTCGCCAACGGTCACGTCTTTCATCTTAGCCACCCAGGGTTCGTCCGGTGGCGTCCAGGTTGGATTGAAGATGATCGTTTCCGCCTTTCTTAATCCCGTGGGCAAGGGAAACTCGGGATAGCCGATCCCAATTTTGTAGGACTTGACGAGTGAACCTTCTTTGAAGACGTCCATCCTGAAAGCGGGAATGTTGACGACCACACGCGTGTCTTTGGGTACGGAGTTTGGAACGGTAGGAGGTGTATCCGCCGGGACTGCGGTCGTACTGTCCTTGCTACCCGCGACCCAGTAGTCGCGCGCTAGCGTGAAAAGGTCTTCCGTCTTTTGTTGGCCGATAACGCCGCGAATCGCTTCCGCGGCGTGCTCGCGAGACTGCTCGGTTTGAGTCGACTGCGTCGCGCCTTGTTCTTCGACGTTTGATTGTCGCAACCGGGCCACCTCGTCACCGGCGATTTTTTGTAGTTGCGCTAACTGATCGTCAGTGAGTTCAAGCTTTGATTTCAACTTCGTCTTGAACGCGTCATCCGAAAACAGCGCGTCGAGCACCGGCAAGGTTACTGGGCTGTCCTTCGTGATCGCGGCGGTCGAGGTTGAGGGCGACGGCGATGCTGATGGTGATGGACTTGCGAAGTTATTCGAGTTGCCAGGCCCGGTTACACAACCTGCGGCAAAGGCCGAGAGGGCGATAAATAGCCCGAGAGCTCCATATCTCATTGTTCTCATTCTGCTGTACCTTCGGTTACTAATGTTAACTCCCATAACGGTGGTTTCCCCTATGTTACTTCGTTACTCCCGGCCCTGCAGCTCTGCCTTAGCCTTTTTTTGCCTTGGCAGTCGGCGAAGGCGATGCCGCGGGTGATGGACTCGCAACCAGACTTGGATTGGTTGCCGGTGGCGCAGCGGTTTCGCCTGCGGGCGAAGCTGCTGTAGTTGCCGGAGGCGTCGCACTGGCCGGCGTGTTTGAATTGGTGTCTGAGTCGCAACCCACCACAAAGGCGATCGCGAGAATGGTTGGCAGCAGGAGTGCGGTGCGTCCGATTAGTTTCATTTTTGGATTACTCATTATTTTTCCTCGTTCGAGCAAGATTGAAAAGCGGGATGATGATTGCTCGAGCGAGAATTAGTAACAACGGGCGTTCCCACAGGTGTTTCGCCGGAGTCTCCGCTCGCGCTGCGCCGAAACCCTCGTTTTCCCATGAATACTCGCACAATTCCACAGTTTCTCTTGTCGCCAACGGACAGTAGAGTCCTTAACGAACGAAGAACGGAATCAACCGCTTGGTCACATCGCGAAGCTCAAGAGAGTTCCGACTACCCCCTTTTCCTTCGCTTTGTTTCGGTCAATTCACGTCCAGGAACAACATGCCCGCATGTGGAAGGGAAACTAACCAGCCGCAGCCGATGCCGACTCCGTAGACTCAGAGACTTCCTTCACGATTTGTCCGGCGACGTTGCTTTTGGCCTGACGCGCGATATCAGCGAGCGCGACGATTCCGCAGCAAGCGCCGCTAGCATCTACAACCGGCACGCGTCTGATGCGTTTCTCTTCCATGATGCGAGAACACTCTTCCAGAGAGATATCGGGTGTGACGGTGACGACCGGTTTGGTCATGCAGTCTCCGGCAGTTGACTCGAGCGGATTGATGTTGTTTGCAACTGTTCGGCAAACGATATCGCGATCAGTTATTACACCGATAGGAATTTTGTTTTCGAGTACGGGGATCTCTCCGCAATCGTTGTCCACCATCATCTTTGCGACCTCTGGCAAAGGAGTATCTGGTGCACAGCACGTCGGATCGGCGGTCATGACTTCTTTTACTTGCATTGCTCTCTACCTCCATTGAATTGAGAAATCTGTCGGATGGACGCGACCTATGAATCGCTGGCAAGCGGAGGAGTAACAACTGGCGTGCCAACGACAATTGGCTCTTTCTCGTTGGTTAAGGCGCACGTACGGCAGTTGTTTTTGCAGATATGTACCGATGCCTTGATAAGTCGCACGAGAGCTGTCGCAATTCAAGACAGTCTCAAATCAATTTCACTTATGCAGCAAGGGATATGGATTTATGTTTGTGCCGTCCCAGTAACGCTTCGGATCAGCGACGATCGAGATCGAAAAATGAAGATGAAAATTTCCAGCGCCGGCATTTCCCGTATCGCCGACATAAGCAATCACTTCACCTTGCTTCACAAACTTTCCGGCCATGATCCCGTCGGCGTATCGTTGTAAGTGCGCGTAATAAAACACGAGCTTCCGGTCGGTGCTCAGTTGATAGATCGTTGTCCCGCCGCGTTCGCTTTGGAAGAGCTTGATGATCTCGCCGTCTGCAGCAGCGACGACTTGGGTTCCTTGTGGCGCGGGAATATCTATCGCGTCATGGGCGCGACCTTCGGAGCGCGCATCCGTGAACGTGTCCAGCAACTGATCTGGTCTCACTCCGACTACTGGAACGATCAGGTTCAAAGTGCCGACAAAATTGTCGGCGAGCGTAGCATCTTTAGGGTTCGCCTGATTGTCTGGAATTGTGGGGCCGGCTTCCGGGGGTGGAGTAATGGTTGCGGTTGGAGTAGACGTTGAAGGAGACGCTTCTGGAACCGAGCCGCTTGCTCGTTTCTGATTAAGGTTGGTAGGTGCTGGCACGCCAACCATTTGTCGCCCGCGCGCCCACAACAGAACTCCCAGGCCGGCGACTGTGACCAGTACAATCAGAATCACTCGCAAACGCGCACGTCCTGTTATTTGAAGCGGCACAGAGATTACCTTCGAATACCCAGCGGCAACAGGGGGCGCGGCGCTGTGCCGTCAAAAAACCAACTCGCGCCGACGCGCAGGCGATGGTGCCAGGTAGGTAGCCGTGCCGTGTACAGCGCAAAGCGCGCCTGACGCGCGAGTGGACCGCCAAACGCTTTGCCGCCCGCCAGCACCGCAGCGCGCTCCGTGCCCAGGCTGACCGCTTCTCCCAACTCTTCAAAATGTTTTGTGTGTAGCTCGTCGCCTGCCAGAAACGCTTTGATGTTTCGTGCTGCAAGGCCGGCTTGCTGCAGCGCCAGTTGTGCCGTGCCCGCGAGAGTTGGCGTCGCGTCTTTGTAAAAGGCGATGTCCCCGAGCGCGAAAACGTTTTCGTGGGAATGGACTTGCAAGGTGGGATTGACCACGATCAAACCACGTTCAGTCTTCTCGAGCTGAATGCGTTCGATCAGTGGATTCATCCGCACGCCGCCTGCCCACACCACCGCCGCCGTGTCGATCTCAGTTTGCGCTCCATTGTGTTCAAAGACGAGCGCCTTCTCGGTTACGCGCACCACGCGGGTCAGGGTATGAACTTCAACGCGCGACGCTCGCAGCGCGTCTTCGACAAACTCACGAATATCTTCGCCCATGCCGGGCACAACCTTGTCGCCCATTTCAATGACCAGCACGCGTGGTTCGCCGCGAAGAGCGCGCCGCTTGAATGCATCACGCAGCAGGTCGGCCATTTTCGTTGACAGTTCCACACCGCTGGCGCCTGCGCCCACTACGGCAAAGGTCAGCGCGCGCGTGGTGTCTTGCGGAGGCAGATCAGGAGGAACGTGGTCAAGCGCATCCACCATCGTTTGTCGCAGTTTGTCGGCATGCGCAATCTTGCGGAAGGGAATTGCATATTCTTCCGCACCGTTAACGCCCGCGAAATTCGTAACACCGCCGACCGCGAGCACCAGCGCATCGTATTGGAGAGCAGCGCCTCGTTCCTTGAGCGTCACTGTTCGCGCTTCGAGGTTAACATCGGCGACTTCATCGCGAATGATATTGACGCTTTCGGCGAGCAGTTCCTTGTAATTAGGCGCGATGTGCCATTCCTCAACCTCGCCACTCAGATACTCGTAAAGCATTGGCGTGAATAAGAAGTGATCGGCATCGCTGATGAGCGTAACCTCATAGGAGTCGCCTAAATCAAGGGCCGTAAAAAGCCCGCCAAAGCCGCCGCCAACGATAACGACGCGCGCTTTCTTGTTTTCCATTTTCGCAGTCCCCGTTTCGGCGAAATGGTAACAGACTAACCGGGTGAGGCGAATCAGCCCAACGAATGTTGCGGCCTATCTCATTAGCACCGTGGCTTTAGCCCGGTGATCAGGTTGTCGGATTCGGAAGGGAAACCGTTTAAACGGTTTCAGGTTATCTTGCTTACCAGACCCACCGGGCTAGAGCCCGGTGCTAATGAGATTGATATGGCAAACAATACCGAAACGCCAACTAGCATGGCTGGTTAACTTCGGTTTATGATGCTGCGCGCATTGCTCGTTAGCCATAGCGCGTTCGATTCGACACCCCGACCAGACATTCAGTACCAAGGAGCCCAATGATGAACCAAAGGATGCCGCCGCGATTTCGTGTCTACCTTTATTCTTTGTGCTTGCTTTTATGTCTGGTGGGATTGCTGCAAGTGTCGACACTCGTCTCCTCTTCGCATTCTCCGAACCCTGACAGCGTTCGCGCGTCTGACGAGACTACGCAGCGCAAGATCACATTCGGGTCTTATCAGAACGACGCTTCGCCCTCATTAATGAACCTACTGTTTTTGCAAGTCCCTACGGATAAAGTCGCGCCGCGAGTGTTGACGGATACGGCTGATGGCAAGAGCGCCTCAGTCGTTATCATGCTTGCAGATCAAGCCGACGTTAGCGCTGCATACACAATGACGGACCAGGACGCGCGCGGTTGGTACGTTTACAACACCCTCAGCGCGCACGCTGCTCGGACCCAGGTTGGCCTCCAGGATTTTCTGAAATCCGCAGGTGTTACTTATCAATCATTCTGGGCGGCAAACATGATTGTCGCCACCGCCGATCGCTCATTGGTTGAGAGGCTGGCCGCACGTGCGGATGTGGCGCGCGTTGATTCAAACGCGCCGACTCGTTGGATCGAAGATCCGGTGGTAGAAAAATTTGGTGTTACTCGCGGCCAAGGCAACGCCCCGGAAGCAGTGGAGTGGGGCGTCGCAAACGTTAACGCGCCGTCGGTTTGGGCGTTGGGTTTCACGGGTCAGGGTATGGTGATCGCCAACGAAGACACTGGAATGCGCTGGACGCACAGTGCCATCAAGCCCAAGTATCGCGGCTGGAATGGAGTGACCGCCGACCATAATTTCAACTGGCATGACGGAATTCATTCCCAAATCCCGGGCTCTCCGGCCGTTAACCCGTGCGGTCGGAGCATCGTTGCCCCCTGTGACGACAACGGGCATGGCACGCACACCACCGGCACTACCACTGGCGACGACGGCGCGGGAAACCAGGTCGGCGTCGCTCCCGGAGCGAAGTGGATCGGCTGCCGCAACATGGATCAAGGCAACGGCACGCCGGCCACCTACACCGAGTGCTTCCAGTTTTTTATCGCCCCGACTGATTTAGCCGGCAACAATCCAAACGCGGCCTTGCGCCCGCACGTGATCAATAACTCGTGGGGCTGTCCAACGAGCGAAGGCTGCACCACTCGCGGAGAATTGGAAACGATAGTCAACAACACGCAAGCAGCGGGCATTTTCGTTGTGGTCTCCGCGGGAAATGCCGGTCCTAATTGTTCGACTGTTGCTGACCCGCCGGCGATTTACAGCGCTTCCTTCTCGGTTGGCGCGTTTGATATCAGCAACACGCTGGCGGGTTTCAGCAGCCGCGGCCCCAGCACGTTCTATACGCCGAACCTGCTGAAGCCTAACATTTCGGCTCCCGGGGTTTCCGTACGCTCCTCAACGAGCTCCAGCGATACCACCTTCGGCAACCTGAGCGGTACTTCGATGGCCGGGCCGCACGTCGTCGGCGTGGTGGCGCTGCTGTGGTCGGCGCGCCCAGCCTTAGTGCGCAACATCGCACAGACGAAGTCGATCTTGCAGAGCACGGCCAACCCGGCAGTGACGGTCGCCCTGCAGACTTGCGGCGGCACGCCATCGACCCAGATACCGAACAACTCGTTTGGCTATGGTCGAGTTGACGCACTCGCCGCCTACAACGCCGCGCCGACCGCAGCCTCGGCAAGCATCAGCGGTCAGGTAACAACGCCAGGCGGTCAACCATTGGCGGGTGTGACGATGCAGATGAGTGGGGGAGCATCACGCAAGACGATCACGGACGGCAACGGCAACTATCGTTTTGAGAATGTTGATACTGACAGGTTCTACACCGTCACTCCGGCGCGCGTGAACTATCACTTCAGCCCCGCGGATCGTTCCTTCTCGCTCGTGGCGAATAAGACTGACGCGACCTTTACCGCGGCGCCGGAGGCCGTTGCTGTTGGCAATGCCATTGACACGGCTGAATATTTTGTGCGCCAGCACTATCTGGATTTTCTCGGTCGCGAACCTGACGAGGGCGGATTCAACTTCTGGAGCGATCAGATACTGTCATGTGGCGCTGATGCCGCTTGCAGAGAGCGACGGACAACAAACGTCTCCGCAGCTTACTTCCTGTCGATAGAGTTTCAGCAGACAGGTGGACTGGTTGATGGACTGTATCGAGTGAGCTATGGACGGCGGCCAGTGTATGCGGAGTTCATGCCTGACACTGGCGTAGTTGCCCGTGACGTGGTTGTTGGCCGTGGGGATTGGGTGCAGCAGTTGGAAGCGAATAAGCAGGCTTTCGTGGCAGCCTGGCTGGAGCGTCCGGCTTTCAGTGCCGCTTACGATGGACTCGGGAGCGCCGCGTTTGTTGACACACTGATTGCGCATGCTGGAGCCGGCTTCGATGGCGACCGGGCTGCGCTGGTTAATGGGCTGAACAGCGGCACGCTGACGCGGGCCGGAGTGTTGCGGCAGATAGTCGAGAACGAAGGCTTCGTGCGGGCGAAGTCTAACCAGATGTTTGTGATGATGGAATACTTTGGCTATCTCAGGCGTGACCCGGACGAAAGCGGCTACCAGTTCTGGCTGAACAAGCTCAACCAGTTTGATGGCAACTTCGAGCAGGCGGAGATGGTCAAGGCGTTCATTGTTTCTGGCGAATACCGCAACCGCTTCAGGTAAAAATGCAGGGGCAGGGCTTGTCTCTGCCCGCTTCTTTTCGGCCCATAACGGGCAGGGACAAGCCCTGCTCCTACATCTGTACCCCCGCTGGACAGCCTCAAAGCCGCGTGTTAACTTACTTCGACAGTTAATCTTAGCGGTTGCCGTCCGTAGACGGACATTCTGCTGTTCTGGAGGATCATTTTAAGCAGTGCCATTAGCCAAAGAAACGAAAGTACAGATTCTTAGCGATTTTCGCAGTCACGAAACAGATACGGGTTCCCCACAAGTTCAGGTGGCTTTACTCAGCAAGCGAATCAACGAGCTTACCGAACACTTCAAGATCCATAAAAAGGACAATCACTCGCGGCGCGGCCTGCTCAAGATGGTCTCGCAGCGCAGGAGTTTGCTCGATTATTTGAAGCGTACAGACATTGAGCGCTACCACGAGGTAGTCACTCGTCTCGGCCTCCGTAGATAAGAGAACGTAACGAACAGTGTAACGAGAGAGAGACTTCGAATCTCAGACTTCCAAAGCCCACGTCTATCGAAGGGCTTGCCCAAGGTGCCGAACGTGACGGCGATACTCCCAAGCAAGCAGACGTGTTCGGCCATAGCGCAACGCACAAAAGGCGGCAGAGCTTCACGGTAAAGAGGCTTGCCGCCTTTATTGTTATTGCGACACGGCAGTTAATTCCGACGCTTCACGTGACGTCGAGAAAAAGTAGTCCAGGAAAACGTAGCCTGGCCTTGAAATTTATTCCAAACCAAAGCGAGGCGTTGGGAGACGCTCGCAGAGTCTGAGCCAGACTCAGGCAATTGTCCGAAGGAGACAAAACAAGATGACAGTTAAGAAATACCTCAAAGAGTCAATAAAGCTGGG
>JBDUAQ010000267.1:0-3346 GCA_040004575.1 bacterium | reverse complement strand
AGATCGTCGCCTTTTCGGAGCTGGAGAAGTTTATCGAGACTTCGGTCAAGTGGTATTCGTCGGGGATGTATGTTCGTCTCGCCTTTTCAGTCGCTGCTCACCTGGAGCCCGAGATCCTGATGATGGACGAGGTGTTGGCGGTGGGCGACGCAGCCTTTCAACAGAAGTGCCTCGACAAGATGCACGACATTCGCCAACAAGGCCGCACCATTCTTTTCGTGTCGCACGACATGACTGCCATTACGCGTCTCTGCAAGCGCGTAGTGCTGTTAGAAAACGGCCGAATCACCGGCGACGGTGAGCCGCGCGAAGTTGTCAATCAGTATCTAAGTTCGAGCTTGAAAACCGGTGCAGCGCGCGAATGGACTAATGCGAGTGAAGCGCCGGGCGACCAGGTTGTGCGACTCAGGCGCATATGCGTGCGCGATGAAGCGGGCGAAACGATCTCGGTTGTTGATATCCGAAAACCCTTTGGAATTGAGTTGACTTACGAAGTGTTGCAAGAAGGCCACGCGCTCGTGCCAGTGATAGAGTTTTACAATGAGGAAGGAACGGAGATCTTCAGCACTCACGACACGAACGAGGAGTGGCGTCGTCAGCAGCGGCCGCGTGGAACCTACACCAGCACGGTCTGGATTCCCGGCAACTTGCTTGCCGAAGGAAGTTTGCTTGGCCACGTCTCCGTGATGTCTCATTTTCCCGCGACCGTCCTGCATGCACACGAGCGCAATGCCATCGCTTTTCAGGTGGTTGATAGCCCGGCGGGTGATTCTGCGCGCGGCGATTACGTTGGCCCCATGCCGGGAGTTGTGCGGCCGTTGCTGCGCTGGACTACCAAATAAGCAATTCTGTTAGTTTTTCTCTCTTTCTGAAGGGCAGCGCGATGAATTTAAGCCGATGGAAGCGGGCCTGGAGGCGTCGTGTTTCGATCCCTGTGCGGAGTCGTGTGGCTCCGGAAGTTACAACTCATGTGCGCGGTCAGCAGATGCGTATGGATCTGCGCGACTATCCGATCGGTCAGACGCTCTATTTGGATGGCAATTACGAGCCGGAATTGCAGCGTTTGATGGAGCACATGAGCTTGAGCGGATCGGTTTGCCTCGACGTGGGCGCTAACATCGGGCTGCATTCCTTAACGATGAGCGAATTGGTTGGCGCATCAGGCCAGGTCGTCGCTTTCGAGCCGGAGGTACATAATTTTCAGCTGCTGGAACAGAACTTACGACTTAACGGCATCACTAATGTAGTCTTGCAGCAATGCGCGGTCAGCGATGAAGAAGGCGTCTGTCAGATTGGACTGAGTCCTGTCAATTACGGAGACCATAGGGTCTCTACGGCGGCTCCAGCAAACTGGCAAACTCAAAGGGTGCGAATGACTACGATTGACGCCAGTGTAGGACATCTGCCAGATCATGCGATTCGCTTCATCAAGATTGACGTACAGGGCCACGAGCTACATGTCCTGCACGGAATGAAGCAGACGCTGGAGAGAAATCCGGATGTGATCATGGCGATCGAAGTCGCGCCGGACTTATTAGCGCACGCGGGCACATCGGCCACAGAACTGATGGACCTGCTGTTAGCTTGGGGCTTTACCGGCTGGGAGTTGCTCGAACATCGGATCATTCCCGTCTCGCCACCCTGGGTTTACGATCTTATACACGACCGCAGATGGGTGGATGTTGTGCTTTCACGTAACACTGGTTTGCTGTGCAGAGTAATGAGCAACTATTGGGGAGTTGAGCTGCCACCAGCAACTGCATGAATTTCAGCACCGACTCAAAAGAGCCAAACTTGACCGACTACCGATATCAGCTTTTGCGTCGCTTAAAGAAAATCCTTCAGGACAATCTGTCGCTCTCCTCAAAGCTGTTCTTGCGAGGACTGTTGCGGATCATCAGGCCGGGAAAGAACCTGAAACAACCCGAGCAAGTAAGCACTCGCCACCAGGACAGAAGAGTAATAGTAGTCTTCGATGAACGCGTTCCCAGTCCGGATCGGGATGCCGGCAGTTTGAGAATGTTCTTGATCCTAAAGACTCTTTCGGCGTGGTGTCATGTGATCTTCGTGCCCTTTAATCGCCCCCAGAGTCTCGACTATGAGCGGGCACTTTGGCAGGAAGGCATCGAAACGGGCGATGCGGTTGACTATCGTAGTTTGCTTAAGAACAAAAATGTCCAGGCCGCGATTGTCAGCCGGCCCAGCATGGGATCGGTTTTCATCCACCGTATCCGTCGCATTAATCCAAACGTAGCCATTGTCTTTGATATGGTTGACACCCACTTTGTTCGGCTCCAACGCGAGTATGAGATATCAGGCGAGAAGGCCGCGCTCTCGGAAGCAAAACGGTATCGAAAGCTCGAGAGAAAGCTGGCGCAGGCGAGCGACGTTGTTTGGTGTGCGTCGTCTGAAGACAAACAAGTCATGGAACGCGAGGTTCCGGAGAAAAGAATTGAAGTTGTCCCTACAATTCATAAGCTTCGCGATTGCGGCAAACCGTTTGCGGAGAGAAAGAACTTACTTTTCATCGGCAACCTCGCCCATCGACCTAACGACGATGCCGTGCTTTTCTTCATGCGTGAGGTTTATCCGCTGGTCCAACAAAGCCTGCCAAACATACGGTTAGACATCATTGGCGATAACCCATCGGCCGCCATCAAGGCTTACAACTCAGACCAGGTGCGAATTCGCGGGTACGTTCCGAACGTCGAGCCTTATCTGCGAGACGCCCGGGTTTTTGTCGCACCGTTGCGCTTCGGTGCTGGTATCAAGGGCAAGGTTGGTGAAGCGATGGCTCACGGCATCCCAGTGGTTACAACTTCGATCGGAGCGGAAGGGTTTGGGCTGACGCACGGGCTGGATGTGATGATTGGCGACGATCCGGCATCGTTCGCGGAGGCGATACAGCAACTGTATACGCAGGAAGGGTTGTGGCAGCGAGTCGTCGATAACAGTCGCCTGAGAATCAAACAACATTTCACTCCGGAAGTTATAGCGGAGACGATCAACAGGTCTCTCAAAGAGGCGAGCAAGAACTAGAAAGGCGAAGCAGCGGGGGCAAGCCCGCCTTCCAAACCCTGAGATTACTAAAGTTGCCTTCTGATTCCGGCAGGAGAGCCCTTCATAACCAGAGCTAAGGAGTCAGTTGTGAAGTCTCGCAGGTCGGGAAGGCGGCCTTGCCCCCGCTGGTTAGCTAATACCAATGAAAGGATGGAAAGCTACTCAATCCAGCGGTCGTACCACAGGCTCACATTCAATAGCGCCCACAAGTGAAAACTCCAATCCCGCGCACCGCGCCGGTGTTCGTCAATCAGCCGCGCGATAAATGCATAGTCAAATAACTCGC
>JBDUAQ010000266.1:0-3352 GCA_040004575.1 bacterium | reverse complement strand
CAGAAAAACAGATCACCACTGAGGCACAGAGAACACAGAGGGAGCACAGAGTGTCTAAGCGATCTTCACGGCGTAACCCAATCCATCGCCGACCGACAGAACCTCAGCGCGTAGTTTCGGATGGTTGACAAAATACTTATTAAACTCGCGCAAGGCGTTCGTCGAGCTCTCCTGATCAGGCGAACGTATTTCGCCGGCCACCTGTCCGCCCCAAAGAAGATTGTCGACGATCACCACACCACCGCGACGCAGCTTCGGCAACGACAGCTTTAGATAATCTGCATACTCTTCCTTAAGCGCATCGATAAAGAGCAAGTCAAACGTGTCCTTGAGCCCCGGGATCACGTCTAGCGCTTTGCCTCGTTCAATGCGCACGCGATCGCGCAAGCCCGCGCGCGTCAGATAACCCTCCGCCGCCCGAATCATCTCGTCGCTCGGGTCAATGGTTACTACCAACCCGCCATCACCGACAGCGCGCGCGAGATGAAGCGACGTGTAGCCAATCGCCATGCCAATCTCCAGGCAGCGTTTCGCGTTTATCGCGCGCGCAGTGATCTCGACAAACAGCGCCACCTCGCGATCGGCGCTGGGTACCCCATGCTCCCCGCCATATTCTTCCATCTCGCGCAGCAATGGATCGGTTTGTGGAATTAGTTGATCGAGATACTCAGCTTGATTGCGTTGAATAATTGCGTCGATGCTTGCTTTCATGATGCCACCTGTTGCTAAGAAAATGTTGTCATCTGAAAGTCTAGCAGAGGAAACAAGGAATGAAGAGCGGGGGCAAGCCCACCTTCCCAACCTGAGAGACCTTCCTTGTTGACCGTTTAAATCTGAGGTTGGAAGGCTTTCGATCCCAGCAGGTCAGACTCTGCAAGGCTACTCTCTCAGGTTGGGAAGGGGGGCTTGCCCCCGCTCTTTGTCCGACCTATCAAGGTGTATTGATGACTGCCACTTTATACTCAATCGTCGGACTCATCTTGCGTATCAGTAGCCACAGCGACATACCGGCGGCCGAGCCCGAGTTGACGGAGTTTATGTTGCAGCGACTGGCGGTGCATTCCCAAAATCTCAGCAGCCTTGGTCACATTTCCTCCGGTATGTTCGAGGCAGCGGCTGATGTAGCGGCGCTCAAACTCGCGTCGGTCCTCGCGAAAGTCTGCCGTGAACGGAACACTCAACCCGTCACCGGAGGTTTGCTCTTCATTACCTTTTGCCCTTTGCAAACCGGGCGTGATTTCGTCAGGCAGATCCTGCGAACGCAGCTCCTCGCCTTCGGCCATGATCGCAGCGCGATCGATCGTATTCTTCAGTTCGCGCACATTGCCCGGCCAGTCGTAGTCAACCAACTTCCGGAGCGCGCTTTGTCCCACTTGTCTGAGCGGCAGGTTGTAACGCTCCGCGGCAGCCTGTGTAAAAGTTTCGGCAAGTTGTGGTATGTCTTCGCGGCGTTCGCGCAACGGTGGAATCTCAATCGTGACAACACGCAGGCGGTAAAAAAGATCGGCGCGAAAATTTCCAGCAGCGATCTCCTGCTCAAGCGGACGATGCGTGGCGCTCACGATGCGCACGTCAACCGGGATCGTTTCGTTGCCACCCAGTCTTTCAATTTGTCTCTCTTCCAACGCACGCAGCAGTTTCGCTTGCACGTTGGAACTCATGTCGCCAATCTCATCCAGAAACAAAGTGCCGCCGTTAGCCTGCTCAAACTTCCCTTTACGTTGGCCCGCGGCTCCGGTGAAGGCGCCCTTTTCGTGTCCAAACAGTTCGGACTCGATAAGTTCGGAAGGCAGCGCCGCGCAGTTAACTGCTACAAAGGGCCCTTTGCTGCGCACACTGTTACGCTCGTGAACTTCGCGTGCGACTAATTCTTTGCCGGTGCCGGATTCGCCGCGAACAAGAACCGTCGCATCCGTCTCAGCCACTTTCTCAATCATCGCGCGCACGCGCTGCATGCTTGCGGAGTCGCCGATTAACGCACCGCGCTGCGATGCTTCGGCTTCGATCCGCCGTCGCAGCGAAACATTCTCGCGGCGGAGCGCTACCGTCTCGGCCGCATTCTTAACGACCAATCGCAGCTCATCGAGCTCGAACGGCTTCGCAAGGTAGTCGTAAGCTCCAGCTTTAACCGCCTCAACAGCCATGCGCTCCGAACCATGCGCGGTAATGATAATGACCAGCGGACCGCTTCCGTTTGCGTCACCTGAAACATTTTCGTTGCCCGGGTCTTTTCCGTCCTGCAACTCTTTCAGAAATTCCAGACCGCTCATGCCCGGAAGATTTACGTCAAGCAGCAACAGATCGGGCTCCTGTTGCTTCACCAAAATCCGTGCCGCCTCCGCCGAGTCAGCCTCGGAAACGCTGTAGCCAAACGTCGTCAGGGCGCGCCGCATGCCGTAGCGCGACGCCTCCTCGTCATCCACAATCAATAATCGCAACTTGTCTTTTTTCACCCTTTCGGATCAGTTTAGAACCTTACGGGTGAATATTCCTAGCGCGTCGCGTGCCACGGCGAAAGGAGGCAGGCGGCAGGAGCAGGCGGCAGGAAAAGAAAGACTCGTCAATGACTCTGTCTCTTACTCTTGCCACCTGCTCCTGTCGCCCGGTGCTGTCTTTCCTGCCTCCTGCTCCTGCGTCCTGCTCCTGCCTCCTGCTCCTGGTTACTTCGTGCTTTTCGCAGACATCACGAGGATGATTGCGTCACCAGACGGACCAATATTAAGTGTGCCGACAACCACCGCCTCGCCTTCACGCATGCTGATGTCGGTGTTTAGCCCAGTGCTTTCGTAGTTAATGATCGGCATGGTGGGCGCGTTTGAAGCAACAGTCGAGGCGGTGATGATCGGAATTCTGACCCCGAATCCAAAGCCTTGCATGCGTACGATCTGCTGATTGGCAGCATTGGTGACCAGCTTCACGTTCTCCACTCTAAACTCATTGAAACTTGGCGTGGTGTTCGAAACGGCGCCGGACGGAACCAGGGGACCGCCGATCCACTTCAGGTTCAAACGACCGTCGTTCTTCACGCGATTGATTAGCGTGGCCGCAAGGCGGTAATTCTTGAATGGCAACGACGCACGCAATTGCTTCACTACTGACTCCAGCGCTACCGGCAGCTTTGCGTCGTCAACGTCCTGATTGGTAGCAACGAGCAAATACAGTTGAGTATCGAGGTTGGTTTCGTCTTGCTGTTTCTCGCTTTGAGAAATAACTCCCGGGGATTGCGCAAAGACTTGCCGGCTGCAAGTGACCACACCAAGAAACAAGATCGCAAACAGAGTTATTGAGAGACTCTTACGTAGATTCATGAACGTATCTCCTTCAGGAAGTTGTTGCGGAAACGAGGAGAGCG
>JBDUAQ010000101.1:0-11347 GCA_040004575.1 bacterium | reverse complement strand
CACGAAGGTTGCACAGAGAGCGGCAAATCAAAACCCTACTTACGAGCGAGCGGAAGAGGCGTTGCCGCTTGCATCCGTATCGCCGAAGACTTCATGCTCCATGTGACTTACCATCGATACGTCAGCGTCGACCATCAGGCTGACGAGTTCCTTGAAGGTAATCTTAGGTTCCCAGCCGAGGTCGCGCTTGGCCTTTGCGGCATCGCCAATCAACAGATCAACCTCTGCCGGCCGCAGGTATTTGGGATCAAGCTCGACGTAATCGTGCCAGTCGAGGTCGACATGTGAAAACGATTCCGTCAAGAATTCTTCCACGGAATGTGTTTGACCGGTAGCGATCACGTAATCGTCCGGCTTCTCCTGTTGCAGCATCAACCACATGGCTTCCACGTATTCCTTCGCGTAGCCCCAGTCGCGTTTGGCATCAAGGTTTCCCAGGTAAAGTTTTTTCTGCTGGCCGGCCTTAATACGCGCGACGGCGCGCGTGATCTTTCGCGTAACGAAAGTCTCGCCACGTCGCGGGCTTTCATGATTGAAGAGAATGCCGCAGCACGCGAACATGTCATACGACTCGCGGTAGTTTACCGTGGCCCAGTGGGCATAAACTTTCGCGACGCCATAAGGCGAGCGCGGATGAAATGGCGTAGTCTCTCGTTGTGGCATCTCCTGCACTTTGCCAAACATCTCCGAGCTGCTGGCCTGGTAAAACTTCGATTTAACGCCCGTCTCGCGAATTGCTTCCAGGATGCGAATCGTACTCAAGCCCGTCACGTCCCCTGTGTATTCAGGAATATCAAAACTGACGCGGACGTGACTCTGCGCCGCCAGGTGGTAAACCTCGTCCGGCTGAATGCGATAAAGCAACTTGATGAGATTGGTTGAGTCGGCGATATCACCGTAGTGCAAAAAAAGCTTGACCCCATTTATGTGTGGATCTTTGTAGAGATGATCGATACGCCCGGTATTAAACGTGGAAGCGCGCCGGATTATGCCGTGAACTTCATAGCCCTTGGCCAATAACAGCTCCGCAAGATAAGAGCCATCCTGGCCGGTTATTCCTGTGATCAATGCTTTCTTCATTGTGGTCATTGCGATCGTATCAACACAAACTGGAATTTGGCCAATCGGCGTCTAAGTCTAAAGTCGGACTTCAGGATGATTCATAGCATACTTGTGACGTCAGCAACTTCCGCTCGGGTAAAGCTTCGGAACAAGAATGGAAATACTGTCTTCAGCAACGCTCCCTCGAATTTGGTAAGTCTCATCCGGCTAATCGTCCGTTTAAAAAACAAGATACGATCGCGGCGGGGACAGCAACGCAAGAACATCCTTTCATACCGGGCGCCGGCGTACCTTTGATAGATCGTCGCCAATTCGCTCAAACGCCGCTCGCCGCCAACGCCGGTCTTATGGCCCTGGTGCTTGCGGTATACGGAGAGATACGTATCTTCCGCGGCGAATTTGACCCCGGCTTGGAGAGCGCGAACAAACCATTCCCAGTCGAAACCGAAATCCAGCGTTTTATCCAACGGTCCGGTCTCTTGCATCGCTTGCCGAGTCCAGAAAGCACTGGGCTGAATAATGTAGTCGGCCAGCAACAGATTCCTTTGCTCATGCTCGCTTCGCACATCGCTCCCATGCACTATAGGCCGGTCCTGGAAGATGTGTAGGCAGTTGCCGAACACTAACTCCGATTGTGCAGGATTCAGTCGGGCCCCGACAAAAGCGAGTGTGCCGGGCAAGTAAAAATCGTCAGAGTTTAGCCAGGCCAAAATATTGCCGGTCGCCATTTCAAAACCTTTGTTAATGGCGTCCGCCTGGCCGCCATCTCTTTCGCTCCGCCAATAAGCCAGCTGGTTTTCATACTTCTTGATGATCTCAACGCTATTATCAGTGCTGCCGCCGTCCATGACGATGTATTCCAGATTCGGATACTGTTGTCCGAGTACGGACAGAATCGTTTGCTCCAGAAACTGTCCCTGGTTGTATGACGGAGTGACGACGGTGATTCTCGGGTAGTTCATCCGTTTACATCGCGCGCTCCGCGCTCATCTTAGCAGAAAGGGTTTCCAAAACTTCCGATCATACTTGTTCCATGCGTGGCAACCGAAGGGCAATCGTCGGTTATTCAGTTTGAAACACAGTCTCGGTTCTAATTCGAACGCGAACCGGAGACCCTCTTCAACTGTCGCGATTTTGAAATCCGAATAATAGTTAATAGCCTTGAAGGACCAGAAGTAATCTTCATTCATTCCGAAGTATTTTGCGCGCCGAGCAATGTTCTTTGCAACCGCTTCCCGATGTTCAAAAAACCGCAGTCTCCTGGCAATTCTTTCCCCAATACCTGACGCTTGCGCGACTTCTTTCGTGCCTATGTCGCCGTCAAAGGCAGCTTGATATCTATCCAGTTCCAGGTGAAAGCCCGGCGAGTCAATGACCCGCAAAAAACTCTCTATCCGGCGCAGAGAAAACCCGCCATTGCCCACGCGTGACTCTTCAACGAAGTCTGCCGCCCTGGACTTGATCCACGGTGCGCCGATGTAGTCCCAGCCCCGCTCGCACCATTCCAAAAGTTGGTCGGAGAAGACCAGTGCGTCGAGTTGATAAACCAGAATGAATTCATATTCGCCGAATGTTTGGTAGAAATCTCGAGAGAGGAGTAATGCTGAGTAAGTCAGAGTGTTATGAAAGAACTCGGGGCCGAATCGCCTGACTTCGAAATCCGGGAGGCTAACGTTAAGGTTATCCGGAGAGACAATGTATTTGTCATACCGGCCGAGAAAATGCATGAGATGACTGATTGAGATTCTCTCATCGCCTGTCAGCCCCTCCTTATGAATCGGGACAACGACCGCAACCCTCTTCTCTCCGGCATACATCCTGGTCTTAGGCTTTGCTGTCATGCCTGCTCGTTCATCGATTCTTCAGAAGTTAATTAGCCGCAGCGCCACCGCCCAACGCTTCCTGTCCTGAGATCTGGTCTGCGGTTGATAACTTAACGCCGCTGCTGCCCTTGATTAGCGGGCGAGACGGAATCCATATCGGCGCGCACCATCTCGCGAACCAGCTCTAGAAACGAAAAGGTGGGCTTCCAGTTCAGCACTGTGCGCGCCTTGGTGGCGTCGCCGACCAGCGATTCGACTTCAGCAGGACGATAGAAACGCTCGTCCACCCGAACATATTCGCGGTAATCAAGGCCGGCTTCCGCGAACGCCAGTTCGCAGAATTCCCGCACCGTATGAGATTCACCGCTGGCTACTACGAAATCGTCTGGAGTGTCCTGCTGAAGCATCAGATGCATCGCGCGAACGTAGTCTTTCGAATGGCCCCAGTCTCGACGCGCTTCGAGATTTCCCAACCGCAACTCCGTTGCCTGGCCTGCCTTAATGCGCGCCACTGTCGAAGTGATCTTGCGCGTCACGAATTCAAAGCCTCGTCGCGGCCCCTCATGATTGAAAAGGATGCCACTGACTGCAAACATCCCATAAGCCTCACGATAGTTGCGCGTAAGATCGAAACCGGCCACTTTGCTGATGCCATATGGCGAACGAGGATGAAACGGCGTGGTCTCGCGCTGCGGCGTTTGGTGGACGAGTCCGAACATTTCCGACGAACCGGCAAAGTAAAACCGGCAAGAAGGACGGAGTTCGCGCAAAGCGGCGAGCATGTAATGGGTCCCGTTAATATTGATGTTCATCGTCGAGAAGCCGTCGGCAAACGATTCAGCAACGAAGCTCTGCGCGGCCAAGTGATAACACTCGTCGAAATGGTGACGGCTGACCACGGCGAAGATAGATGGATAACTTTCGAGGCTGGCGGGATGAAGGTGAATGCGATCAAGCAGGTGACTAATGCGAGTAAAGCGCCGCTCTGGATCTTCAAGCGCGACGCGTCGCACCAACCCATGCACTTCATAACCGAGCGATAACAGATGCTCCGCAAGATAACTGCCGTCTTGCCCCGTGATTCCGGTAATGAGAGCCTTCAACAATACGATCCTGCCTTTTTGTGTCTGAGCCTACGTCGAAGCGTCGCGCGACGTAATGTCCGCGCCTCAAGTCTTGAAGTCAGGATAAGTAGCGTCGCGGGTGTTAATGATGCACTCGTCCGGCAAAGGCCATTCAATTCCAAATGCCGGATCGCTCCACCGCCAGCCCCTGCTTGCTTCGGGACGGTACGATTCTGAGACCTGGTAAAAGACTTCAGTGTGGTTCTCAAGGGTCTGAAATCCATGGGCAACGTCCGCGGGCAGATACATCATAAGACGGTTTTCGTCGCTGAGCTCGATACCGATCCACTTTCGGAACGTCGGCGAGTCAGGCCGCAAGTCGACTGCAACATCGAAAACTGCTCCGCGAGTGCAACGCACGAGCTTCGCCTGGCCGTAGGGTGACGCCTGGTAATGCAGACCACGCAGGGTTCCGCGGCGGTGATTGTAGGAAATATTGCTTTCCGGAAAGCACGCCGTCAGCCCACGCTCTTCAAGCTCGCGTTGCGAAAACGAAGGCGCAAAGAATCCGCGCTCGTCCTCAAAACGTTTCGGCTCGATCAGATAAATACCGCTCAGCTCAGTCTCGGTAAAGAGCATGGTTTGTGTCGCCGGGTGAGAATAATGGAATCCTCCGAAATATCAAAATGCAGCATTCCCGGAACAAGCTGTTGTTAGTTGTGATTCCGAGATTTATGGAAATTGCCGACCGACTTTCCGCAGAGCGCGGAAGGTTGGACAGTGATGATGGCGCAGATTCCGCCTCCCTTAGTCTTGAACCCTCATGTCGATGATGAATAGCGCTCGACGAGCTGAGTGTAAATCTCCTCGCAACGGCGGACAGTGGCTGCCGGATTGGCCTGCCCCAGGTGCTGCTCTCGACATCGCTCACCCGACTCGCGACGATACCCAGGGTCTTGAATCAGCTTGGAAATTACCTGTTTGAACCGCTCAAAATCGCCTCTGGTTGCCAGAAGATCCGGCTGATCGAGGAAGTCCTCGACGGGACTCCAGTCAGTTTGGGTGAATGGGCGCATGTAATCGTTGCGTTGCGCCGCCACCGGGATTCCCATTGACATGGCCTGGACAACAACCAGACCGCCGCCATTAGGATATGTGTCAATTACGATGTCTGCCGTGCCCAGTATCTCTAGAAAATCTTCTCTCCATCCGAGGCACCGGATCCGTGGCTTCAATTCCTGGGGAACGACCTCGTCCAAAAAGGGGATTTGATCCTCTTGTGGACCGACTGCCAGGAAGAATGCGTCGGGGTTCTCGGCCATGAGATCAACTATTACTTTCCAAAATTGCAAATCTTGAAACTTGGCGGGTCGACCGCCACTCAAGAGGACACAAGCGCTCTCTGGCAAGTCCATTTCTGTGCGATCGTAGAAGTTGATCTCATCGCGGGCTGGCGAGTCAAGGTAAATTCTTACCCAAGTGCTGTCCAGAGGGCAGTCCAACAAGGGGTGCCTCGTCCACCCGATGCATGAATCTAGTGTCGGCGCCGCAAACTGGGCCGGCGGTCCCTGTATTAGGCCGACCTGGATCGGAGCGGGTCTGAGCGAAGTTATATAGTACTGTCGGAAGGTCGCGAGTGCGGCGCTGGTTAGCAGGATGTGCGGTCTTGATTCGTTGATGCGCCGCGCCAGTCCGAGGAGCATTTTTTCCACATCGTTGGCCTTAGGCGCGGTTACGACATGGCAGCCTAACTTCTCAAAAGCATCAAGGTACTCACGCCCCTGCGGCGAGGAAAGCACTTCATCTTCCGACTCAAGAACAAAGAAAGTGAGATCGAAGCGTGACCGGTCGCGGTATTTCGCCAACTCCAAATCAATCTTAATAAGGTTAGAATTCACCTGGGTCATGCCCTGTACCAGGCACGCAAGCCGGATTTTCTCATCGGGCGCTAACGCTGGCGCCGAATCGTGCACATATCGGTATGGGGCCGCGAGATCGTCCACGCTATTCATAATATCGAAGTCGTACTCGTAACGGTCCGCATGGTCAAAATCGTGGTAGGCGTAATGCCAGCGATCGAAAAGCGCCAATGCCTCGCTTGCCTGGCCTTGCCGCGCCGCGTTGATACCCCCTCGCTTGAAGGCATCGCGGAGAGCGGCAGTGTCGCCTGTCGCCGCGACGATTCGGACGTAAAGAGGAAGGATGTCGATAGAAAAGCGCGAGAGGAGCCAGGCGCGCTGGATGAACACTTTGGCTTGCGCCAGACGCTCGGCCGTCGGCTGATGCGTATACGCGTCGGCGAGCATTGCATTCACCTGCGCCCGCTCGTCCACACTGCCGAGAGTCAGGTAGGGCAACAATTCTTCCTGAGTGGCAAGTCGGCCGCCGGCGGTTCGCGACAGGATGTCTTTGAAATCTTTCGTTAAATTGAGGGCCGTCGCCGTTGCCATTGGCTTATAGGTGCGGTTTGCCGCCCAGAGATTCCTGCGCAGCAAAGGCGAGGGACCTTTGTTGTCGCCCCAAAGCTTTCGGCTCGCGCCGAGTGTACGTGACAGAAAACCGCGCACCAACCATTGGCGCACGAGTCGACTTCGGTAGCGGGCAGAGGCAGCTAAGCGGCTGGGCTTTAGGAGTTCGCCCAGACTCGGTGTGTTTTCCTCGCGAAACGCCGGACTCATCAGCCGTTCTCCAAAGCCCTCGCCAACGCGTCAACCACAATATCCACATGTTCTCGTGGCATGTTGGGGTAGAACGGAAGAGACAGGTTTGAGTCTCCGAGCTTCTCGGCAATGGGGAAGTCGCCGGCGTGGAAGCCGAACCTTTCGCGAAAATAAGTAAGCAAATGGATCGCGCGATAGTTGACCATGACGCTGACTCCTTCGCTTTGCAACTGCTGGATCACACGGTCGCGTTGACCGTCGCCGATCCAAACTGGGAACAGATGCCATGCGTGCTCAGCTTCAGGCAGAGTGACTGGGCGGGAAAGATTGGGGATGTCCCAAAGGCGTCTTTCATAATACTCAGCGAGATCTTTTCGCTTAGTCCAGTTGTCCCCGAGGCGATCCATCTGCGGTAGCAAAAGCGCAGCCTGGATGTTGTCCATGTTGTACTTCCATCCCATCACCGTCATGTCCCAGTGTTCATATCCTTCGCGGTGGCGGTCGTTGGCATTCTTGTTCATGCCATGCAGGCGAAGGAGCCGAAGTTTATCTGCCAGGCCGTCGTCGTTTGTTACGACTGCACCGCCTTCGCCGCAGGTGAGGTTTTTGGTCGCGTAAAAAGAGAAGCATGCAGCGTCGCCGAGTTGGCCGGGGCGAATTCCGTCTCGGGTGCCCTCGACGCAATGGGCAGCGTCCTCAACGATGAATAGACCTTGCCGATCGGCGATTGCGCGCAGCTTCCGCATGTCGCACATCTGCCCGTAGAGGTGGACCGGCATGATCGCCCGCGTGTGCTCGGTGATCGCAGCCTCGACCTGCGCCGCATCCAGGTTACCTGTCTCCGGCTCTACATCAACGAACACCGGCTTCGCGCCCGCCTCAATGATAGAGTTTGCAGTGGCGATGAAAGTCATTGGGGTGGTGATGACTTCGTCGCCTTCGCCGATACCAAGGCCGACCAGTGAGATATGAAGCCCGCCCGTGCAACTGGTTAGGCCGATCGCATGGCGGACGCCGAGATATTCCGCGAAACGCTGCTCAAATCGTGCCACCCATTCGCCAGTCGTGAGGATGGGGCCAGCTAATACCTGAGCCAGGGAATCCAGTTCGGCCTTTCCCAGGTCGTGCATAAAGAAGGGAATCCTGGTTCCAGTCGCAACCATCAGTGCATTTCCTGCTTTCCTGCGGCTGAAATAATCGGGATGTGGCGCATCCACATTTGCGGACGCCACCATGACTCGTTGTCGCGATACCAGCTTACGGTGCGTTCCAACCCTTGTTCAAAAGTAAGGCGCGGCTTCCAGTCGACGAGCCTTGCCAACTTGGAGCCGTCGCAAGTGTGGCGAAACACCTGGCCCGGACGGTCACCGATGAATTGAATCTGACTCTCTGTTGGCTGCATCGCTGCCAGCACAGCTTCGGCAACTTCCAGGATGCTCTTGTGTTCGCCTGAACCGATATTAATCACCTGACCACGGATCTGATCCAGATCGGCATGTAGAATTCGGTCAAGCGCTTCACAATGTTCTTCTACAAAGATCCAATCGCGCTTGGCCGATCCGTCGCCATGCACGGTAAGCGGTTCCTCGAGCAAACAGCTCGTGATAAAGCGCGGCACGGCCTTCTCCAAATGTTGGTAAGGACCATAATTGTTAAAGGGACGAACGATCACTGCGGGAATGTCGTAAGTTGCCCAATAAGAATAAACCAGCCGATCGGCGCCACACTTTGCCGACGCATAAGGACTCATTGGATTCAACGGATGATCCTCATCCATTTTTTCTGCAATTGCAGAACCGTAGACTTCCGAAGTCGAGATATGGATGAACCGCTCAACGTGGTCGCGATGCTTGGCAACGGCATTGGCTACTGTTTGTGTGCCGAGCACGTCAGTCTCAAAAAAAAGTCGGTTGTCGTAGATCGAGCGCGTAACGTGTGATTCGGCGGCCAGATGAACGACAACGTCTGCCTGCCCGACCAGCGTGTCCATTAACTCGCCGTTGCGAACGTCTCCGTACCAAAATTCATAACGCCCCGAACCCATTGCGCCATTAGGGCAGTTCTCCACGCTGCCCGCATAAGTAAGCGAGTCGACGACCAACAAACGATAATCGGGATATTTATTATAGAGCCGCTTAACGAAGTTGCTGCCGATGAATCCGGCACCGCCAGTCACCAGGATGGTTTTCATTGTCCGCCGTTCTGCGAGGCCACTCCCCAGAAGCCACGCTTACCCTTTTGATTATGTTTGCAACGCATAGCGCGCGGATCATTCTTCTTGCAACTCCCAAAGCTTTGGAAGCTGGCAATAATAGCTTTTGAAAGTACCTAAGTCGAACGGCTCGCCCTCGAGCCATATGCCGAACGTATCAATTTCCGTCGTATACTTCTCAAGAGTCCAGCAAGTCGATGTTACTTCGCGGCGTTTCTCGCGAGCAGCAGCACGCCCACTTCAGCTCCCAGAATCGGTTCAAGCTTCATACAGTCGGAAAGCATCGTCCACGTCATTCTCTCAACTATAAGTCGCTTAATTTGTTGGCCGTATTGAGCAACTCTGGCATCGCCACTGGGTAACGATGAACGTCTAATCTCCTCAAGCAGGGACTCGAGTTTTTGATCAGTTGCCTTCGGTCCAATTTGAGGCTCAAACTGCAACCACAAACTACTCATTGGCTCACTGGCATCTTCTATCTCCTCAAAACCGGCGCTTTCCAATAATAGTCTAAGATTGTTTTTGTTGAAGTAGCTGAGGTGTTGAGGTGGAACCCAACTGATGTCCAAGGGGTCGTTTTGGGCCAGAATCTCAGGCATCAAATTATGATATATACCCGCGATGTTAGGGCACATGACTGCAAACACCCCGGATGGCCGCAAGATCCGGCGAATTTCCTTGAGAATCTTCCTGGCATCGGGCACGTGCTCGAGGAAGTTAAATCCCGCTACGACATCGAAAAGATTATCCGGATAGGCAGTCTCCTCAAGTGTGCCGAAGGTCAGGTTCGGGAGTTTGAGTTCCTTGCGCGCTCGCTCTACCTGTGCCTCACTCAAGTCAACGCCATAAACGTTCCACCCCTTCTCGTGCGCCAGCTTTAAAAAACTGCCGGTACCAAAGCCTATCTCCAGAAGTTTTCCGGTTCCGTTGGCAAACTTGTTTATGCAGCGTAGGTAATGGTCGTTCCAGATTTTCTCACCTTCACCAAAGTCCGGGATGAAGTGGTCCTCATAAACCTCTCCCAGTTCCCGCCGGGTCGGCGCGAGCACGAATATAAAGCCGCAGTCCTGACAGGAATAGAAACGAAAAGGAAGTTGGGCTACTTTTTGATTTGTGTACGTGACCAGGTTCTTGCCCAGGCAAACCGTGCAGCGTCCGGACCGACGGAAGCGAAGATGACGAGCAAAACTCCCAGCCACCAGCAGCAGTTCCCTAAGATTTCTCCTGATTCGCCAGAGCTTCGCCCTGAGCGATGGTGAAACAATGCGACGGTACTGGGCGCTGAGAAGGGACCGCATCATGGATGGATACTCCGTCGGCCGGCCAAAACGCTCACGGTTTGGTAGATATATTGTTCCAATGGCAAGAGCAGAGGGTAAGTTGGGCGAATAGGTTTTGTCAAAATCGACGCCAGGCGAAGCCCGGCGTGCTTTTCTAATCGCCGGAAGAGGGGTTTAGTTGAGTTCCGTCCTGCAACCAGTGTTCTACAGAAGTATAGCGCGGGCAGTCGGCGTGTTCGTAAAGACCGTTCCGATCGATCAGTATCGGGATCAAACCTGCTGACCGCGCTCCCCCCACATCCGCTCCATATTCGTTGCCCACGTAGAGAATGCGGTCGGTCTTCAGCGAAAGTGAAAGCTCAGCGGCGGCGAGCTCAAAAATGGCCGGATCGGGCTTTTCTACCCCGGCCGTCTGGGAAGCTACGATTGCGGCAAAGGCTTGCCGGATTCCCAGCTTTTCCGTTAACGATGGCAGGTTGGAGTCCCAATTGGCTACGAGGGCCAAAGGCAGATCGTGTAGCTTTTGGTGGGCAAGCGCCTGTGGCACTTCGGCAAACAACTCCCAATGTTTCTCCGTTGCAAATTGGGACGACAGCGCGGGCTGTAGTTTTGTGAACTGGCTGGAAATCCCCAGAGCCTCAGCGAGCTGCTGATTGTAGTGGTGATAAAAGCTGCCGCGATCCCGGACATGGACTGAGGAGTACTTGTTATGAAAGTCTACGATTTGATAGGCACGCTTGACCGCTTCGAGTTTCAATTGTAGCCCGACCGAATCCGCCGCGCGTAGAAACAACTCCTCCCGCGCGGGCGAGAGAGTCGCCAGCGTATCTCCAAAGTCGAAAAAAACGGCTTTGACTTCGCTCAATTTGATCTCCTGTTGAAGTATAGACAAGTCGTGTTGCTGTCGTGGGTGAGCCTCAAGATCACGTTGAACTAGTGCCGGCGCAAAATGCGTCCTGCTAAACGGCGAACTCTCTTCGTGATTGGCTGGCGTTGGTTCTCAGTGTGAATCAGTTGGCCGGGGTGCGCGCCTACTAGACTTTTCTCAGGCCACAATTCGTCCGGTAAGCTGTTTAGGGTTGGGGTCGAAAAGAGTTCCTCGCGCTTTCCTTTTACTGCCAGGATCGTATCACTATCCGCCCCTTTTCTCGGCGCGGGCGGATTTTGACAGGTATGAACAGATGTGAACCCTGTACGGGCCAATAAATTGAACAGCGAGGGACGGGTAAACCAGAAACTAGTTTCG
>JBDUAQ010000265.1:0-3371 GCA_040004575.1 bacterium | reverse complement strand
ACGATGAACATGATTACTTCCACCTCAGGCCTGAGAAAGTTTGCGAGAAACTTTTTCCTCCTCGTTTTCACCCTATTGTTGGGGTGCGGTTATGTTTTTGCTCAGGGCAACACGACCGGCGCTATCGGGGGTACAGTTACCGATGTTAAGGGTGATGTCATCCGGGGCGCGACTGTAACAGTTACCAGCAAAGCGAGCGGCACAGAGCGAACGGCGGTCACGAACGATGACGGAGGATACAAACTCGACTTCTTGCCCGCAGGGCGGTATGCCGTCAAGGTAAGCGCCAGTGGCTTTGGTGAGGTCACTTCAGACAACGTCGAATTACTTATTGGCCAGACCAATAGGCTCAACTTCGCGATGAATCCAGGTGTTCAGACGGCGAGTGTGACAGTAACTGAAGAAACAGAATTAGTTAATACAGAGAAAACGGACATCAGCACAAATATCACTCCGCGCCAAGTTCAGGATCTGCCGCTCAACGGGCGAGACTTAGGTAACCTTGCCTACCTGGCGCCGGGAGTAAAACCCGTGGACTCTTATGATCCCACCAAGCGCCGCATTTCGGTCTTCGCCGTTAACGGCTCGAGCGGTCGCAACGTCAACGTTACGGTCAATGGCATCGACAACAAAGACAACACTGTCGGTGGGCCGGTAATGCAGTTTCCGCTGGAAGCGATCCAGGAGTTCATTATCAGCACGCAGCGGTTCTCCGCGGTCAATGGTCGCAGCGAAGGCGCCGCAGTGAATGTGGTCACCAAGTCCGGCAGCAGCGATTTTCATGGTTCGCTCTTTTACTTCCTGCGCGATAGGAAATTGAATGCCAGCGAAGTTTCACCAAGCAACACGGCCATTAAGACGAAGCCCCCATTCAATCGCAAGCAATGGGGCGGTTCTTTTGGCGGGCCGCTTTATACGCCGCGTTTTGGGGAGGGAGGCAAAAGCTACCATGACAATCATCGCACTTTCTTTTTCTTCGCTTATGAAAAGCAAAATGAGGCCACGTCAATTCCCGTCGCTTCCGACGCGCTAACGGAGTTGAATCTCGTTCGGGGCCTGGGAGCAAGCCCTGCCGCAGTTCTGCCGACGCCTTACAATGATCGGCGTATTAATGCGCGAATCGATCATACCTTTAATTCGAAGCACAATATCTTCGCCAGCTTTAGCGATCAGAAAAATCTTGGCCTGAATGATCAGTCGGGCCAACGAAACGATCTTACCGAGGGGAATTTCACCAAGAACAGATTGCTGTTAGGAAATATCACGCTCAATTCCGCTCTCAGCAGCACTGTGATCAATGCGGCAACCGTCGGGTATTCCTACTGGAACAATCTTATAGACACCGACAACAAAGTGCCGTTCTTTTCTTTCCCCACCGGCATTAGCTTTGGCACCAATGTTAATGTGCCGCAACAGTCTTATCAGTCTAAGTATCAGTTCAAAGATGACCTCTCCATCCTTCGCGGCAAGCATACATTCAGGACCGGCTTCGACTACCTTTGGGAGCCAAAACTCGGCGGCTTCTTTGAATTCAATCCGACGTTGGAAATCGACTTCAACGCTCTTCCAAGCGTCATTACCACTAACGCGGCCTTGTACCCGCAGGGGTTCTCCACGCGCGGAGCCGTCGGCGGTATGACGATCGCGATCGGCGATCCCTACTTTAATCTCCCAGGTGGGGCCAAGATGTTTGGCGTTTATTTCCAGGACGACTGGAAGGCTCGACGGAATTTGACGCTGAACCTGGGCATGCGTTGGGACAAAGACTTCAATCTCATCGGAACGCAGGCCCAGTCGAGAAATCGTACCTATCTGGCTCTCAAAGCAATAAACCACCTGGCAGCCAGGGCATTGCCGCACGATGACAACCGCGACTTTAGCCCCAGGGTTGGATTTGCCTGGGATCTGAGCGGAAACGGAAGACACGTGTTGCGTGGTGGATATGGACTTTACTACGGACAGACTTTCTTGAATATCCCACTGTTCATGATTCAACAGATCAATCCCACGATCTTTGCGACAGCGTTTAGCATTTCCAGCGGAGACGTAGTTCCGGGCACCGGGATTCTCCTTTCGAATTGGCGGTTTGGAATTGATCCACTCCCCACGATTCCAGCACCGCAGACACAACTGGCAGCCGGCAATACCGGACGAATCATGGACCCCGACTACCGCAATCCCTACACACAACAATGGAATCTCGGCTATTCCTGGCAGCTCAACTCCTACGCAGTTCTGGAGTTTGAGTTCACACACGTTTTGGGCGTGCACGAGTCGAAGACGGTAAATATCAATCCAACTCGACGGCTATTTCTGGATTCGGCGGGAAATGAAATCACATCTCGTCCGCTTAGCGCAGCCTTCACTGCCGCTGGTTTGCCAGCGCTCGGACGCATTGACTTGGAAACTTCAAGTGGCCGTTCGCGGTACGACGGCTTGAACGTATCTTATCGCCAGCGTCTCCATCGTAGCGTGAGCCTTAATGCGAATTACACGCTCGCGCGGGCTTTGGCCTACAACGGAAACGCAGCCGCCTTCCGCAACCGCGCCTGGAATCCATTTGCATTGTTCGATCCATCAGAATTTGGACCCACTCCGACCGATTCACGCCATCGGTTCACAATGAGTGGCGTTATCAATCTTCCGGGCGGATTTCAAATTGCCCCAGTCATGCAGTTGGAATCAGCCCGACCATACACGTCGGGGTATGGAGGTTCTGTTGACATCCTTGGTTCGGGAAGTGGCCGCGGCACTTCTCACGTGTTGGTCTTCAACAACAGTGCCACGGATCTGACAGCCACTTTGACAGCCTTTGGCGATCCGAGCGTTTCAGCCAACGCTGTGAAGTACAGGAACTGCATACGAGCCGGTCAGTGTCACTTCGCTTCGTTTGACAATTTGCGCGGTCAACCCTACTTCCAGCTTGATACTCGCATCACGAAGAACTTCAGGATTAAGGAGCGGACAAACTTGGCTCTAATCTTTCAGGTCTTTGATTTGACCAACAGAGCTAATTTTGGCAACAACTTCGTGACGGACGTTCGTCAAGCGACCTTCGCTACAAAAACAGCGACGAACTTCCTTACGCCCAGCGGCGTAACTGTACCCCACAGCCTCTCGGCGGAATTTGGCGCGAGATTTAGTTTTTAGCTGCCCGGGGACTTGTTAGGTAGGATTGAAGGTGGCGCGTAATTCGCCACCTTCTTTTTTTGTCACCTGATAACTGGCGGCAAGTTCCCTGGCGCATTCGAGGACAGGATCACTAACGCGGCTAATCAAACCCATTTCAAGCGCCGCCCTACTCGCGTATCGGCCAGCCGTTGCGAAGAACTCTATGGCACGAGTGCGACCGATTATTCGCGGCAGTCTTT
>JBDUAQ010000007.1:0-35040 GCA_040004575.1 bacterium | reverse complement strand
AAAACCGAAGGTCTTTCATAAAGCAGTGGTCAGTGGTCCGTGGTCAGTGGTCAGTGGTCAGTGGTCAGTTGGTCAGTGGTCAGTTGGTACTCAATGCGACTCAATCAGTCTCAACTCTGGTGTATTCAAGTGCGACTGATCACTGACCACTGGCCACCGACCACCGTTTTAGTAATATTTCCGCAAATCCATTCCATCGTACAGGTGCCCAACCTGTTCGGCGTAGCCGTTGAATATCGACGTATCTCGCGCGCTAAACGTCGACTCGCCTATTCGATGTTCTTCCGCCTGGCTCCAGCGCGGGTGCGACACATTCGGATTTACGTTCGAATAGAACCCATATTCGTTGGGCGCCTGAATGTTCCAGGTCGTGGGCGGCTCTTCAGCCACCAGCGTTATTTTCACGATTGACTTGATACTCTTGTATCCATACTTCCAGGGCACCACCAACCTGATGGGGGCACCGTCTTGCGGCGGCAGAGTTTCGCCGTAAAGGCCTGTTGCCAGGATAGTCAGGGGATGCATCGCCTCATCCAGACGAAGCCCTTCAACGTAAGGCCAGTCAAGCACACCGGTTGCCTGATTCGGCATTCGCTTCGGATCGTAAAGCGTCTGGAAGGCGACATATTTTGCCTGCGCAGTTGGCTCCACTTTTTCGAGCAACTTGGCCAGCGGAAATCCAACCCAGGGAATCACCATCGACCAGCGTTCGACACAACGTAAGCGGTAGATCCGTTCCTCCTGGGGAAATTTCAGGATCTCCTCCAACCCGAAGTTGGCAGGCTTATTGACGAGGCCGCCAACTAAAACATTCCAGGGCTTAGTCACAAATCCCGCCGCCGCTGGAGCTACCCCCTGTTTATCAGTTGAAAACTCGTAAAAATTGTTGTAGTTCGTGATGTCTTCGATGGCCGTGAGCTTTTCGTTGGTAGTAAAGCCATTGCGTAACCGGACGTCGGTCGCCGAATCTGTAACAGTTACGAGCGTCTCGCCCTTCGGCTTTTCCAGCGATGGCGGATTCAGCCTACGATAAAGAAGACCGGTCGCTGCGGTAGTAGTCAACAGGGCTGCACCGCGGACAAAGAGACGGCGATTAAGATAAGTTTTCTTGTCCGTGATTTCGCTGGACTTTATATCGCTTTTCATAAGAGCCCGCTTCTATCCTTCCGCATTTATCTACGAAGCTAAGCCATTGAATAGTTTGAATCCTTTACCAAGCTCCGGCGACGAGCAAAAACCTTGAGTTAACTGGCTATTTGACGTAATAGTATCGCCCACCTTGAACCGGCTTCCAACTCTGGTCGAAAACAGCGGCCTGAAGCCTTCAAACTTCGCAAGCGTAAAAGGATTCGTAAAACTTGCCAGAAACCCCGCAACCTGCGCCAGATGTAGATCCGCCGGCGGTTGAGTCAGACCAACACCTCCCGTTGAGGAGTCGACTCATTAGATGGGCGATTGTGTTGCTTGCCGTTTTAGGCGTCTTGTTAATCCCCGTTCCGGCGGGCATCACCAAAGAATCATGGCATCTCTTTGCGATTTTCGTTGGCACCATCGTCGGTTGCATCGTCCGACCCGTGCCCGGCGGGGCGATGGTGCTGCTTGGAGTCGCTGCTTTGGCTCTTACCCGGACGTTGCCGGTCGAGAGAGCATTGGGAGGGTACGGCGATCCTATTGTTTGGCTGGTGCTTGCCGCCTTCTTCATGTCGCGAGGAATGATCAAGACCGGACTCGGCAGACGCATTGCCTTTCTGTTTATCCGCGCTATCGGCCGGCGTTCACTAGGGTTGGGTTATGCACTTGTCTCCACTGACATGCTGCTCGCCATGGTGATTCCCTCCAATGGCGCCCGCGCCGGGGGGATCATCTTTCCGGTAGCAAAAAGTCTTGCCGAAGCCTACGACTCGAAACCGGGCGAAACCGCTGGGCGATTGGGCGCGTTCCTGATGACCCTGATTTATCAATGTGACGTGATCGTCTGCGCGATGTTTCTTACCGGGCAGGCTTCAAATGTTTTGATCGCCAAGTTTGCGCAACAGGTGACCGGAATTGAACTGACCTATGCTCGTTGGGCGCTGGCGGCCGTTGTTCCCGGTTTGCTCTCACTGCTGGTCGTGCCTCTGGTGCTTTATCGGATTTTCCCGCCGGAGATTAAACATACGCCCGCCGCTGCTAAATTCGCTGCCGACCAGTTGAAACAGATGGGTCGCATGAAGTCCGGCGAGAAACTAATGCTAATCGTCTTTGCATTGGTCGCTAGTTTATGGATGACGACTGCACTGCACGGAATCAATTATGCGGCGGTCGCACTGCTGGGGATTTGCGTTCTTTTGTTGTTCGGGGTTTTGAACTGGCACGACGTCATCAGTGAGCGCGGCGCGTGGGACGTTTTCATCTGGTACGGCGGATTGGTCAGAATGGCTGAAGCGCTTGGCGATACAGGGATCACCAAACGGTTTGCTGAGACTGCGGCGAGTTTTACCATTGGTTGGAAATGGTGGGCAGCGCTCGCGGTCCTCTTGCTGGTTTACTTTTACGCCCATTATGGATTTGCCAGCATAACTGCGCACGCGACGGCCATGTACACGCCTTTTTTGGTAGTCATACTCGCCGCCGGTGCTCCTCCGTACCTAGCAGTGCTGTCACTGGCGTATTTTTCCAATCTGGACGCATCGCTAACACATTTTGGAACCACGCCCGCTCCCATATATTTCGGCGCCGGCTACGTTAAGCAACGAACCTGGTGGAAGCTGGGACTCGTCGTGTCATTCATTACAATCACGATTTGGGTAGTGGTTGGTTTCACCTGGTGGAAAATATTGAGACTCTGGTAATCGATTAGCAGAATTACATGCGCCCAACTGAAACTCGAGGAAGTTAGCAGCCTCGAAAATGAAATTGTCGCTCGCTTCGTTGCCCTTACGCGCTACGACACCGAGACGATTCGAAACCTACGGCGCGAGTTTTCCAAACGACTTGCTAGGAGCCCGCCAACATTGATTCTGGCTTTGGCCCTAAGCCTAAAGCGCTCGCACATCGTTCCAAGATTCGTTGCTTACGAGCTAATTCAGAATCACCGCGAGGCTCTGCGTAGTTTGAAAGCTAAATCATTGGAAGAACTCGGAAGTGGCAACGATAGCTGGGATAAGGTTGATACCTTTGCCTGTTACCTGGCGGGACCGGCATGGCGTGAGCAGCAGGTTTCCGACGCGTTGATTAGGCGCTGGGCTCGGTCTGGAAACCGCTGGTGGCGACGCGCCGCCGTAGTAAGCACTGTGGCGCTCAATAACAAAGCACGTGGAGGCGGTGGAGATACAAACCGCACGCTAATGATTTGCGCAATGTTAATCGCAGATCGCGACGACATGGTGGTAAAGGCTCTATCCTGGGCGCTACGCGAGCTGTCAAAGCGTGATCCGAAGTCCGTTCGCAAATTTCTACACGAACATGACGCCGCATTAGCGCCGCGAGTTGTAAGAGAAGTAAGCAACAAGCTACAAACAGGCTTAAAAAATCCGCGCAAGCAAAGGATTTAGCACGCGTCGTCAGCGAAATCGACCCGGTTTTTTCGGAGATAACTAAATGGCAGGTTATTCAGGAACGCCGCTGGTAAAAAAACTCGGTTTCAGGGAAGGGTTTCGTGCAGGCCTCGTAAATCCCCCAAAAGGATTCCAAAGTGAACTCACGCCGATGCCTAACGACGTGAGCATCAGTGTGGGAACTCTAACTAAACCGCTTGATCTAATTATTTTGTTTGCTGATTCACAGAAAGCGTTGAAAAAAGATTTTCCCAGGCTCGCGCGGAAACTGTCGCCCACTGGAATGCTTTGGATAGCGTGGCCAAAAAAAGCATCAGGCGTAGCGACTGACCTTTCTGATAACCATGTTCGCGCCATCGGACTTGACGCGGGCCTGGTTGATGTAAAAGTTTGTGCGGTAAACGACGTCTGGTCGGGACTAAAGTTTGTTTATCGTTTGGAAGATCGCAAATCGCGTTGACTCGTTCAACACGTCAGCGTCGCTTCACTGTTCAACGTTGAGACGTATTGTGTTCACGTTGCGGCGCTTTGTGTTTCGATTGCGCGTTAGTACTACGACACCGAAACCAATTCGCATGGCGAATTTCCGTCAAGCAACTTAAACAAGCAGAATTTTTTCTTCACTGCCTCACATTTCTATTCTCTCTCCCCAAGAGATCGTCGCTTCGTAACTACTTATGGTAGGACCACGTGAGCGCGTGTGGAAAGTATTGCGCGATACAGATGGCGAACGGTTTGTAGCTCTGAAGAAAGGTTGCTGTTTTTCAGGAGAATTTGCAAACTGCGAAAATGAAATTTGCAGCAACAAGATCTATCCGGCGATTAAGAATTTTCTTTATGTGATCTGATATCCTCTCGCAACAGAGTTGTTTGCGTTTGGAAAAAACGGATTCGTTGCCTCAAAGAAAATGGATTTTTCCAACGTAAGCGATGGACCACCTGAGATCGATTTTGGGGTTGCAAAAAATTTTGCGATCACTATAATGCGACTCCCTCGCTGGAAGCGATGATTGCCAGATAGTGAAGCGTTGAAGTCGGACCTGGTTTGGATTGTGTTTGCGGGTTACTCGCTCTTATAAATTTTGCTGACCCCCGCTGACCTGCTACGCGATTCCAATCAGGTTTTGGTGAGCGACTTTCATCCCGAAGTGAAGAAGCTCAGGCAATCCGTGGCGATTTCCCTAATGCAGTAGGGACCCGTCGCCAACAATCAAGTTCAACGCCAATCTAATGCCGGGTCGATAACTCCCAACCCCGGATTTGGGACTCGGGTTTCTTCCAGCGAAGAATCCCAAGGTTAGAAGTTTGATCGGAGCGTAATGACAGAAGAAGCTGCCGCTTGCCGCAAGAATTGCCCCATTTGTTCGCAAGATCTCCCATTATCAGAATTTGGGGTTTGCCGCGCGCGAAAAGATGGTAGGAACCTCTACTGCAAGGGCTGCATCCGCAAGAAAGTGACGGACAGCCGTCGGGCTCTTAAAGAATATCGATCGACTCGTAAGCGATACGTCAGTCAACCCCTCTCCGAGCACACCTGGTCAGCACCGTCAGGCGGCGATTCGCCTGCTTCGACAAGTCATACCCGTGTCTTTAGCAAGCTTTCACCGGTAGAACGAGTGAGAGAAGCTATCAGGAAAGGTGCGAGAACCCAGAAAGAAATTCGCAAAGGGGCCGGGCTGGGGGATGACGAAGTTGGCGAGGCTCTCGCGGATCTGTTGTTATGGACGCGTGAGATCAAGACGCAAATCATCGATAACAACAGGCATTATTTCATAAATGAGTCGGCAGACTTACCAATCCGGGAAGAAGCAATGAACATTCCGGCGCGCAAGGGCGACGTACCCAGTTCCTTTAGCGCGATTCAGGGTTTGATGCCGGGCAAAAACCCCGAAGGTGAAGAGCCGGAAAAAGTTGGCGGTTGGGTGGCAGCCTAGTTTTGGATCTCATATCTGATCTGAAATCCCAGAAACCTCGGCGTGACCGGGGTTAAGCATTGAAGGCTTCAAGAACGTCTCGAGCGTGCTCTTCAGGTTTGACCTTTTCAAACACCTTCTTGACTTTGCCTTTCTCATCGATAAGGAAAGTTATTCGCTTCACACCCATGTACGTTCGGCCCATGAACTTCTTCTCGCCATAAACCCCGTAAGCTTCTGCGATTGAATGATCCGGGTCGGACAACAGTGTGAAAGGTAGTTTATACTTGGCGACAAACTTCTTGTGAGAAGCCTCACCGTCCGTGGAAACGCCAAGTACTCTGATGTCCTGTTTCTTAAAATCTGCGAACGCATCGCGAAACGAACAAGCCTCTTTGGTGCAACCGGGCGTATCATCCTTAGGGTAAAAATAGAGCACGACTTTTTGGCCACGCAGATCTTTAAGGCGAACGGTTTCGCCGTTTGCGTCTTTCGCAGCGAAGTTGGGCGCGACAGTTCCTTCTTTGGGCATTGGTGATTGCTCCAGTTTTTGCGAACGGGTTTTCGGGTAACCCGGTTCGGGGTTCCAGCGAGCGCACATCTTAAGCCAGCGTCAGTTACCCAGCAAGAATTGATAAGGCTAAGCAAATGAAGACGAAAACAAAAAGCAGCTATTGGATGGTTAAGCAAGAACCGGAAACCTACTCCTGGACCGATTTTGTCAGCGATGGGCGAACGGATTGGACGGGTGTCAGGAACTATCAGGCGCGCAACAATCTGCGCGAAATGAAGACAGGCGACCGCGTGCTGTTCTATCATTCAGGCAAAGAAAAAGCGGTCGTCGGCCTGGCGGAGGTCGTCAAGAGTGCCTATGCGGATCCAACTGTCGATGATGCACAATGGGTGGCCGTTGATCTAAAGCCGGTCAAGGCCCTTAAGAACCCTGTACTCCTGGCCGCCATTCGTTATGACAAGCGACTCAGCCAACTCCCCTTGATTAGGCAGTCACAGCTTTCTGTTATGTCGTTGACCAAAGACGAGTTTGACGTCATTGTTGCTGCCGGAGATGGCAAGGCCAGGAAAAAAGCCGCCGCGAAATAGGCCGCAAACGAGATCTCCCAAAATGAATGGAGGCCAGGAATGTTCAAGCAGATCGACTATACGATGGTGGTTGTTTCCGACATGCAGCGTTCGGTGGAATTCTATCGAGATAAGTTAGGAATTCCACTCAAGTTCCAAACGCCAGACTGGACGGAGTTTGACACTGGAGCGACCACGCTAGCGCTTCACGGCGGTGGTGTGCCCGCAAGTGCGCCCCCGGCCGGCGACCCTACTAAGCAAGCCGGCAGTTGCTCCATTGGGTTTAGTGTCGAGGACGTGGACAAAACCTACCAGGACCTGCAGGGAAAAGGCATCCGCTTCGTGATGCCGCCCACGCAGCGAGAGGGCGAGGGGATCAAGTTGGCAGTTTGCATCGACCCGGATGGTTTACCGATTGCGTTTGCGCAGGCGATTGCCCAGACAGCGACGGGTTGAGAACCTGTTTCGACTAACACATGTCCGCAGTGTCATGAAGTCAGTACCTCATGACACGCAGCGGAAGGTCCCTGGACATCACCCTAGTCAAAGAGCTTGGGTTCGGTGCCGCGCTCGACGTCTTCCGGCATCGCCGAATCGAGCAGTGCTGGATACTTCTGAAACAAAGGCGCCGGCCCGACTACCCGCTCCTCATTCAAGGTGGCTTTAATCTCCAGCGCATTTACCACCGCCTGGCCGCGGAAGTGATTGTTCGTAATTACATAAGCTTCCTTTGTCTTTGCGGCAATTTCTTTGATCCGGGTAATCCACGGTTCCAGCTCATCAATTGAGTAAAGATAGTTGTACCGATCATCGCGCGGTGCCTTTTCTCTAAACCAATCCTGGTAGTTCCTGCCGTGAAGCCGCACGTAGCCGATTTGCGAAGTAGTGAGGGCACCGGGTTTGATAGATTTCTTAAATAGCGGTTGATCCACGTTGCAGACCCCGACTCCCAACTCCTCCAACCATTCGTAAATCCGTGGGTTGTTCCAGGACGAATGCCTGATCTCGAGCACTAACGGATAGTCCTGGAACCGATCCAATAGTTTTGCCAGATAAACCCGCTCGTCATCCGTGTTCTTAAACGACCAGGGAAACTGAAGTAGCAATGCGCCCAGCTTTCCGGCGTTGCTGAGGGCGTCCAATCCTTCCCTCACCTGTTTCTCATCTTCCGCAGTCGCTTTGCCACGTTCATGCGTTAAGACGCGGTGGAGTTTTGCTGTAAACATGAAATCCTGGGCCCCGGCAACGCGCTGCAGCCATGATTTGGCAGTTGAAGTTGTGAACGGCCGGTAAAAACTGCTATTGATTTCGATTGTGTTGAAGAAGCGGGCGAGATATTCCAGCGGATCAAACTTGGTGCCGGGCTTCTGTGGATACACGACGCCTTCCCAATCTTTATAGGCCCAGCCGGCAGGTCCGATGCGAATTTTGTTAGGCATTTCATTTGTTCTATCCGCGCGAATCTGCGGCCCATTTTGCTTTAATTCTTCTTACGATGCGAATTTCGCACATCAGTGGTATAAACTTTGGCACTGATCTTTAGTTCGAACTTGTGAAGGGAGGTTACGCGATGCGTCTGACCGAAATGGTTTCGTGCTCCGGTTGAGCGGCCAAGCTGTCACCGAGCTTACTCGCTCAGGTGTTGAGCGGGCTACCACCACAGCCCAAAGATGAGAATGTGATAGTTGGTTTTGACAAAGCCGACGACGCCGGAGTGTATCGACTGCGCGACGATCTCGCTCTAGTGCAGACAGTCGATTTTTTCACGCCGATCGTTGACGATCCATTTGTCTACGGTCAGATCGCAGCGCTCAACTCGATCAACGACGTGTGGGCGATGGCCGGCACACCGCTGACCGCGCTCGCGATCACCTGTTTTCCGAAGAAGGGCGTCGATCCCGCAATACTCGGCGAGATCATGCGCGGCGGACAGGAAACTTTGAACAAATATGGCGTAACGCTGATTGGCGGTCACAGCGTGGACAGCGAGCAGATCATGTTTGGGTATTCAGTAACTGGGACAATCCATCCTGAAAAAATTGCTACTAACGCGGGCGCGCGCGCAGGAGACGTGATTATTCTGACCAAGGCAATCGGAACGGGCTTGATCTCAACGGGAATCAAGTTTGAGAAGACCAGCGCCCAGGTTGCCGCGTCCTCGGTCGCCACGATGTTGACGCCCGGAAAATATGCCGCTGAGGCTATGCGCGAATTTGACGTGAAGGGCGCGACGGACGTCACCGGGTTTGCCCTGCTAGGCCACGCGTGGGAGATGGCCAGGGCCAGTAAAGTTACCATTGAGATCGATTCCAGCAAAGTTCCCTTGCTCGATGGCGCACTGGACCTAGCGGCCGCAGGCGTGGTCACGGGCGCCGATAAAACCAATCGCGAATACGTCGGCGATGATATTTCGATCGCTGGCACCGTCAGCACGGAAATGCGCCGACTGCTCTACGATCCGCAAACGGCGGGCGGGATGCTGATTGCTATCCCTGTTGCTCGCGCGAATGACCTGTTGGCGGAACTGCGCGAAAATTATCCGCGAGTAGCGGTAGTCGGGCGAGTGACTGATCTAACTGAGCAGTCGATTGCTGTCCAATGATTTATATCAGTCGCAGTTCTGTCGTGCTCCGATCGCGATTCCGTCCAGCGTTGCCTCAAGACCCATTCGCCAGTGAACTCGTCAACGAGCCATCGAAGATGGCGGAAGACAGTAGCCCCGGGCGTGTGCCCGAGGATCAGTCGCCCAAAGTTTTCTGAGCCCGCTCTAGCGGGCGACAGATCTTATTGAAATGGAGAGGTCCGCAAGTTCTGTCGCCCCTTCGGGGCTCGGAATTATTTCGTTTCGCTCACCCGGGCTTAGGCCCGGGGCTACTATCTTCCGCCTGCTTCGCAGGCTCATTGAATGCCTTCTGCTTTGATTGGCCCAACCGAGTCGAGTATTCTACCGAAGACGAATTTCGCTCAACTAATATTTCCTGGAATACCTTGTATGGTCTCTACGATTCCACAATCCATCTCGAATTTCGCTTCCATAATTTCTCTCTACCGCCAGGTCCGCGCGCGAACGATGCAGATCGTGGCGCCGCTGGAAACTGAAGACTACGTGATTCAGACGGCGGAATTCATGAGTCCACCGCGCTGGCACATCGGCCACACCTCTTGGTTCTTCGAGACGCTGCTGCAGGCGCATCAACCGGGCTACAAAGTTTATTCCGAAGAGTATCTCTTCTATTTCAATTCTTACTATGAAGGGTTCGGTGAACGGATAGCGAGACCTAAGCGCGGCACTCGGTCGCGACCCACTGTTCGAGATACAGTCGCGTATCGCAATCATGTTGACGAACAGATGCTCGCCTTTCTGGAAATGCCTAGCGCTGAAAGTGTAGTCGCCCTCGTCAGGCTCGGCCTGGAACACGAAATGCAACATCAGGAGCTACTCGTTTACGACATCAAGCACCTGCTCTGCGATCAATATGATGCCCCGATCAAACCAGCGCCCGCGGCCTCTACAAAAGTTGCAGGCATGGCTGAAATCGAAGGCGGCCTGTTTTTATTAGGCTACGGACGCCGGGGCAGTAGCCCGACAGTAATGGAGGGCTCCACCAGCGGCAACTATGATTTTGGCTTCGACAACGAAAAGCCGGCGCACCAGGTTTTCCTGCAAGACTACGCACTCGATCGGGCCCTCGTTAGCAACGGCGCCTATCTCGAGTTCATCGGCGATGGCGGTTACCAAAACTTTCGCTGGTGGTTTTCCGAAGGCTGGGAGGTTGTTAACCGCGATGGGTGGCGTGCGCCGCTTTACTGGGAACTCCACGATAACCAGTGGATGATTCGCGACTTCGCGGGATTGCACCCTGCGGAAAGCAAAGCGAACGAACCGGTGTGTCACGTCAGTTTCTTCGAAGCGTCGGCCTTCGCAAAATGGGCGGGCAAGCGTTTGCCAACTGAAGGCGAATGGGAAAAAGCGGCAGCCTCTAACCCTAAGACAGATACTTGGCAAGATTTTCCCTGGGGCAATGACACGGTTGACGAGTCAAAGTCCAATTTGTTTGAGAATGGGCTCTGGGCGCCCGCGCCTATTGGTGCGTTTCCTTCCGGGGTGAACGCTTATGGTTGTCACCAAATGATCGGCGATGTTTGGGAGTGGACAACTTCAGATTACGTTCCCTACCCCGGTTTCAAATCCGAGTTTGATGAATACAACGATAAGTGGTTTGTTAACCAGAAGGTTTTGCGCGGCGGTTCATTCGCAACGCCACAAGCACACATCCGCTCAACCTACCGCAACTTCTTTCACGCGCACGAGCGCTGGATGACCTCGGGTTTCCGGTGCGCCAGGGACATCGACGGCGCGTCGTCGTAACGACAAAGTGAAAATCTATTTTGCAGCTTCCATACGGGGTGGACGCGACGACTGGGCGTCGTATCTTGAGATCGTCAGGCAACTGCGCGAATATGGCGAGGTATTGACAGAACACGTCGGTGATGCCGAACTGAGCGCGGCGGGTGAAGACATTGATGATCGCAACATCCACGATCGCGATCTGGGCTGGCTGAAGAGTTCCGACTACCTTGTTGCTGAAGTAACTACGCCCAGCCTGGGCGTTGGTTATGAAATCGGCAAAGCAACTGAATGGGGCAAACCGGTGTTATGCCTGTATCGACCGGCTGAAGGACGTTTGCTATCGGCGATGATCTCAGGTAGCAATGGAGTGACACTGAAAGAGTATCAGGGCCCAACTGAGCTGAAAGAGATCTTCGCACAGTACTTTCTATCCAGGTAAGTCGAGCAAAGAAAAATGCCATTGGCAACTGTATTGAACGATATCGAAGCGCGCGTGCTGGGCTCGCTGGTCGAAAAACAGTTGACTACACCGGAATATTATCCGTTGACCCTAAACTCGCTGACGCTTGCCTGTAATCAGAAGAACAATCGCACTCCAGTCACTTCCTACGACGAGACAACGGTAGCGCAAGCGCTGGAAACTTTGCGCGAGAAGAACCTGGCCTACGTGTTTTATGGCGCCACCAGCCGCGTACCGAAATACAAGCATGTGCTGCCGGAAGTAATGCATTTGAGCGCCCCGGAGTTGGCTTTGATTTGTGTCCTGTTGCTCCGAGGACCGCAAACAACCGGCGAACTCGCAACCCGCGCCTTTCGCCTGCACGAGTTTTCGGGGTTGGAAGAAGTCGACTCCACTCTCAACTCCTTAATTTCGCGCGAGCCGGATCCGCTCGTCAAACGTTTGCAGCGGCAGCCTGGTCAGAAGGAGGTGCGCTACGCTCATCTGCTCTCGGGCGAGCCAAAGATCGAAGCGTTTTCTCCACCCGAAGCGTCCGTACCCACGGCCCGGCGCCGGACTGGCGACTCCGAAAGAGTTGAAACACTGGAGCAGCAGGTGGTGACCTTGACCATGGAAGTTCGCAGACTTCAGCAACAGTTTGAGGAATTCAAGAAACAGTTTGAGTGATTGTCGATTCAAATCGGTCTGCGAGTTTTGATGGAATTGAGATAGTAGGCGCAACCTGATTGCAACGGACACAACTCACATTTGGGTTTCGATCGCCGACAAAGCTCCTGACCATGTTGACGTAGAAACTGATGTGCGCGAATCAGAAAATCGAAGTTTGTGCCAATCTGGTCTTTCAAGTCGTCTTGTACTGACGCGTAACTCGAAGCGTAGTTCTTCTTCTCTTCGCCGAATCCCAGCCTCAGAAGTACTCGTAATCCGTTTGACTCCAGGCCGAGCACCGGATAGCTCCTGGTAAAGAGGAGGATTTTCTCGGCAACCGGCGCGCCAACTCCGGGGAACGCCTGAAGGCTCTTCTTCGCCTTCGGCAAAGGCAATTTAAGGGCATTCTTCAAATCTCCGTCGAAATCGTTCAATACAATTAGCGCGCTCTCCTGCAAACGCGCAACTCGCATTTCGGGATGCATTCCGCCGAGCCGCGCAATTTCGATTAGTTCCGCCTCGGGAGCTGCGAGAATCTTTGTCGGCTTTAGTCCTACTCTCTTTCGTAGAGCGTCAAACGCAGCATCTCGTTTTTCATCTGGCGTAAGGTACGCAATGTATTTTTGCAGTATGAGGCCAAATGGGTCCGTCGTTTTCGGTGGCGGCGGCTTCCCATAATGCGATTGAAGTTTAGCCACTATCTTTGAAAGCGCTTGTTTCACGGCTGGGCTTGCGATTCAGCTATGCAAATTCGGATCTGACGAAGTATAATATCCGTCCCTATGAATCTTGAAATATTTCATCCAGCGGTCGCGCGTTGGTTCGCGAAGAGCTTTCCCGGGCCGACGCCACCACAAGAGCAAGCCTGGCCGGCGATCAGGGAGCACCAGAACACTTTGATTGCAGCGCCTACTGGTTCCGGCAAAACGCTCGCCGCTTTCCTCGCCGCCATTGATGATCTGGTGCGGCTCGGTGTGGAGGGAAAACTGGATGACACCACCCACGTCGTTTACGTTTCTCCGCTCAAAGCGCTGAGCAACGACATCCAACGCAACCTGCAAATTCCGCTCGCAGGCATTCAGGAAGAACTGCGGGCGATGGGTTTGCCTGACGTCAACATCCGCACCTTTGTCAGAACCGGCGATACGCCCGCCGGGGAGCGCACGGCGATGACTAAGCGGCCGCCTCACATTGTTGTTACCACTCCGGAATCCTTGTACATCTTGCTGACTAGCGAAGGCGGCCGTCGCATGCTGCAGACGACCCGCACGCTGATCGTTGACGAGATTCATGCGGTGGTTGGCGACAAACGCGGTTCGCACCTGGCCCTTTCGATAGAACGCCTGGAGCAACTCATCGCGCAACACCAAGCCGAGAACTCGAAACTTGAGACTCGAAACTCGAAACTTGTGCGTATCGGTCTCTCAGCCACGCAGCGTCCCATCGAAGAAGTCGCGCGTTTTCTCGTCGGCAATGCAAACATCAATTCCGACAACACGCCGGATTGCACGATCATCGATAGCGGACATACGCGCCGTTTAGACCTTGCGATCGAACTCCCCGAGTCGCCTTTGCAGGCCGTGATGTCCGGTGAAGTTTGGGAGGAAATTTACGATCGCCTGGCGCAATTGATCCGCGAACACAAGACGACGCTCGTTTTCGTTAACACTAGAAGACTAGCTGAACGCGTTTCCCGTCATCTCGGCGAACGCCTCGGCGATGAAAACATTGCCGCGCACCACGGCAGCCTCGCCCGCGAACAGCGTTTGGCTGCGGAGCAAAGATTGAAAGCGGGCGAACTGAGCGCGCTCGTCGCTACCGCTTCGCTCGAGCTCGGCATCGACATCGGCGACGTCAATCTGGTTTGCCAACTCGGTTCTACCCGCTCGATAGCCAGTTTTTTGCAGCGCGTCGGGAGATCCAATCACACCGTTGCCGGCTTTCCCAAGGGACGAATCTTTCCGCAATCGCGCGATGAGCTCGTCGAGTGCGCCGCGATCATTGATTCTGTGCGGCGTGGTGAACTCGATCGGTTGGAACTGCCGGAACTTCCACTCGACATTCTGGCCCAACAGATCGTCGCTGCCTCCGCTGCCGAGGAATGGACTGAAGACGCGCTGTTTCAAATGGTCCGGCGGGCGTACCCGTATCGCAATCTGACTCGCGAGCAATTCGATTCCGTTATTCGCATGTTGGCTGAAGGGTTTTCCACCAAGCGCGGCCGGCGTTCTGCATACCTGCATCACGACGCCGTCAACCAGCGAATCCGCGGGCGCCGTAATGCGCGGATTTCGGCTATCACTTCCGGCGGCGCAATTCCTGACACGGCAGACTATGCCGTCGTACTCGAACCGAATGAACTGGTGATTGGTTCCGTAAACGAAGACTTCGCAATTGAAAGTTTGCAGGGCGACATTTTCCAACTGGGAAACGCTTCGTGGCGAGTGTTGCGCGTCGAGCAGGGGAAGGTACGCGTTGAAGACGCGCACGGCCAACCGCCTTCGATTCCCTTCTGGTTGGGCGAAGCTCCCGCTCGCACGCATGAGCTCTCGGTATCCGTCTCGCGACTGCGTGAAGACGTCGCTAACAGGATCGAGGTTGGCGTAGCTGATGTCAGAACCCCCTGCGTGAGCGGGGGGCCAGATGATGAGCCGCCCGCTGACGCAGGCGGTTCTAACAAGATCAATCTCGGGCCGGCAATCGAGTACCTGACGAATGAAGTCAGCATTTCGCGCGCGGCTGCCGAACAGATCGTCGAATATCTGGCCGGCGCCAAGCTGGTGCTTGGTGTTATGCCTTCGCAGGACAATCTTGTGCTCGAACGTTTCTTTGACGACAGCGGCAGCATGCAGCTCGTGGTGCATTCACCATTTGGCAGCCGGCTCAATCGCGCCTGGGGCCTGGCGCTGCGCAAGCGTTTCTGTCGCAAGTTCAATTTTGAACTGCAAGCTGCCGCAACTGAAGATGCGGTAGTTCTCTCACTTGGTCCGACGCACAGTTTTCCGCTCGACGAAGTGTTTCACTATCTCAACTCCAAAACTGTCCGCCAACTTCTGTGTCAGGCGCTACTGGACGCACCGATGTGGAACATTCGCTGGCGCTGGAACGTGACGCGCTCGTTGGCGGTCTTGCGCCGGCGCGGCGGCAAGAAGATTCCCGCTCAGTTGCAGCGCATGGACGCGGAAGATTTGTTGACCGCGATCTTTCCGGATCAAGTGGCTTGCCAGGAAAATCTTGGCGGCGGTGAACGTGAGATTCCGGTGCATCCGCTCGTCGATCAGACCGTGAAAGACTGCTTGGAAGAGGCAATGGATATTGCCAGTCTCGAAAGACTGCTGACCGCCATTGAGCGCAACGAAAAGAATCTGTTTGCCCGCGACGTGATCGAAGCTTCACCGCTCGCACAGGAGATACTCAACGCACGTCCCTACGCTTTTCTTGACGATGCGCCGCTTGAAGAACGCCGCACACGCGCCGTGCAACAAAGACGTTGGCTCGACCCGCAAACTGCCAAGGACATGGGGCGTCTCGATCAGAACGCAATTGATCGCGTGCGCGATGAAGCCTGGCCGCGCGTTGAGAATGCAGACGAACTCCACGATGCCCTGGTTGAGCTTGGCTTTCTCACTGAAACGGAAGGTTCAGAGTGGCAGGATTTCTTTACCGAGTTGAAGAATGATCGCCGCGCCGCAGTGCTGCAAGTGATTGCTGGGACCGCGGGCGTCCCGCCCGCAATGAGCGCGCAGCGCGAAAACCTTGATAGCCCAGACTTGTCTACCAATGTAGCGAATGCGGGCGGGACGCCCGCGGTCCCAGTGAAGGAGTCGAATCTTTGGATCGCCGCTGAGCGCTTGCCACAACTGAACGCAATCTACTCAACGGCGGAACTAACACCACCCATCGTCGCGCCCGAAAGTGTGTCGCGGTCAACCTGGGATTTTGAAAGCGCGCTGGTAGAAGTTTTACGCGGACGACTTGAAGGTGTTGGGCCAATCACTGTGCCGGCACTCGCTAAAGATTTCGGACTCAGCACGAGCGACATCGAACTAGGCCTGCTGAAACTTGAAGCGGAAGGTTTCGTGATTCGCGGACAGTTCACCCCGGGCGGCAGCGAAACTGAATGGTGTGCGCGGCGACTGCTCGCGCGTATTCACAGTTACACGCTCAACCGCCTGCGGCAGGAGATCGAGCCGGTTTCAACCGCCGACTTCATGCGTTACCTGCTCGCCTGGCAAAAGGTCGCGCCTGAACATCAAATGGAAGGGCCGGAAAGCGTGCGCGCCATCATTGAACAGTTGGAGGGTTTCGAAGCACCCGCCGCCGCCTGGGAAGGAGAGCTGTTGCCGGCTCGTCTGGCGGAATACGATCCCGCGTGGCTCGATGCTTTGTGTCTCTCGGGCGAAGTTGTGTGGGCCAGGCTGACTGCGCCATCATCGCGGGCAACATTCGCAGAACCCGGCAACGAAAGAGCGCGTGGCGCTGCGCCGGTTCGCAACACGCCGATCGCGCTCGTGCGCCGCAAGAACTTTGCTATTTGGAACTCAGTTTTTCCCCAGCCCGCGCCTGTCAGAACCCCCCGCGTAAGTGGGGGGCAGCCGCCCGCTAACGCAGAGGGTTCTGACCTAACCATAAGCGAAGTCGAGTTCTCAACAACTACAAGCGCAGTGCACGATTACCTGTCCGCACGCGGCGCGTCTTTCTTTACTGACATTGTTGAAGGCACCAAACTCCTGCGCGCGCAGGTTGAAGAATCTTTAGCCGAACTCGTTGCCAATGGACTGGTGATCTCCGACAGCTTCGCGGGCTTGCGTGCACTGTTGACACCTGCCAGCCGCCGGACGCAGGCAGCGGCAAGACGTAAACATCGCCAGCCTGTTTATGAAATGACGAGCGCGGGACGCTGGTCACTACTCCAGAGAAGCCCCTCTCCGCAAGCGGAGAGGGGTTGGGGGAGAGGTGAGCCTGCGCCTACCCCACCCCAACCCTCCCCACTTGTGGGGAGGGAGCCGGTTGATCCGGAAGCCGCTGAAGAAATTGCGCGCATTCTTCTCAAACGCTATGGCGTAGTTTTCAAACGCCTACTCGAGCGCGAAGGCATTGTGCTGCCCTGGCGTATCTTGCTGCGGATTTATCATCGTCTGGAGGCGCGCGGCGAAATTCGCGGCGGACGTTTTGTGGCGGGGATTTCCGGCGAGCAGTTTGCGCTTCCCGAAGCCGTGGGGATGTTGCGAGCAATTCGCCGCACGCGTGCCGGAGCAATGGATTTTGGTTTCCGGTCACCGGCGCGGGAACTTGAAGAGCAGACTGCAGCTACGACTGAGACAGACAGTCTGGTTTCTGTAAGCGCCGCCGATCCACTGAATCTCGTCGGCATCATTACGCCCGGCGGACGAGTCACGGCACACACTGCAAACCGCATCCTTTATCGCAACGGCGAGCCGGTTACTGTACTTGAGTCTGGCGAGACGCGCTTCCTGGTCGAACTCAGCCGCACGCTGGAATGGAAAGCCAAGAGCGCGCTCTTGCGCAAAGCCACCCCACCGCAATTGCGCACCTACCTTCGCCGTCCAGCGTAATCCGATCACGTCACTTCAAGAGCGCAACGATGATCATCTCGTAAGGCAGGCCTCCTTCGGAATACTCGTCATGGCCCTGAAGACCGCTGGCGACTGCAAAGACCTCGTTCAGGTTCACGCGGGGAATACCGAGCACATGCAACTTATCGCCTTTGGTCATGGTGGCGATTTTGTCGGCGGGTGGGCTGCCCTTCACAAAAATCATGCGTCGGGGTTGCTCCGTCAGGGGATCGGCGTTCGCGGGAGCACCGGGGTTAAAAACGTTGGCGAGTACGATAAAGCCGTCGCCCACATCTTTCGGCTTACCGGTTAACCGCATCTCAAAGTCTGTGTAGTTGAAGCCAGCCTTGTTGCTGGTGATCATTATCGCCGTGTTGCTCGTGGTAATTGTGCCGGGACGTGCCTCATAAGCAGCGAATGACTTATCGGCAGGGTGACCGAGGAACTCGCTTGACTGATCGGCGATCGGGACAAACGAATCCAGACAGTCGAACGTGCCAAACTTCGCTACTGGATGGAATTCAAAGATGTGGTCGGGATTAGTGTTTGTGGGCTCAGGAACTGTCTGGCCCTGAATCTGATCTTCACTCCCGGGATGTTCAAACCACAGCCGCCAGACGCCGACGAGCGGAACAGTCTGCCCGGCAGTGGTTCCCATCAGGAAGTTGAAAGTGTCGCTCTCTCGCTTGCCATTGATTATTTCCGCCACCATCGGCAACTTGACGACACTGTCTCGGCCGGCAATGTGAATGTCGCCGTCATCAGAGCCACCGCCGATGGGATTTGGCTTATTGTGGTGCTTGTCTACTTCAAAGTTCGTGGGAATCGTCGCCTTGTTCATGAATTTCTTCACGAAACCTTTGGTGAGCGCGACGGTGATGTCGGCCTTACAAACCAGCGGTGAGCAGACGAGCGTTGTGATGAGTAAAGCGGTTTGGAATCGTTTCATAGAATGCATTTCTTTGCTCTCCTTATCTGAGGATCAGGCTCGCGGCTTTGCGTCTGGCTTTTGCGGTCCTTTTGATTTCTCGTCTGGCGACTTGCCGGCGGAGCGAATGTTCATGATTTTGTTGAGGAGATCAAACCAAAATGGAGCTCCCATCGAAAGCGCAAACACAGTAAGGAGCCAGCCGAGAAAAGCTTCTGGCTTCAGACTGTCTCTCACCGGGCCGTGCCAGCCGAGAAGCTCACCGAGTAATTCCTTCTCCTTGCCCGACAGCGTGTTGCCTTCGTTGTGCGTAACAGTTGGGGCAGTCGGATCGTCCTCATCCTTGTATTCAACGGAAACTGTCGGGCGCGGTTTCTGTGCCCTGACCTTTGCTTCCTCAACCACAGCACTGCGAAGCACTGGATCGGTCCACAGTCGGCGCGCGATGCTGACTGTATCGGCGTTGGCCGCGAGAGTAATGATGATCGCTACGATCAGAGTCCAGGTTTGAGTTCGGCGCTTATACCAACCTGTTACTCGATCCATAGCGTCATTGAACCAGCCCTCCAGGGCTTGCTCGGGCCTGGTGCCCCCATCCCGCTGGGCATGCTTGACTACGGCAGCTATTACTTTCTTTACATCGCCGTCCGGGACGGCAGCGACGGCCTTTCCAAGATCCGCGACCGCACCTTCTGCAGCAGAGCCGGCAGTCAATAGATCAGTTACAACTGCCGCGAAGGTGCGCGACGATAAGTAGGTCGGCTCCTTGCCAGGCTTCGTCATTCCCTTGATTAGCGGGTGTTCGTAAAACTCCTTGATGAGGGCATCCGGGCTGGAATCATTTTTTGTTGGCTGATTATTGAGAAGCTGGATCACGCCCTTCTTCAGAAGCTTCGAGCGCGAACCTGTAACGGCCGCCAGCCATTCGTTGACGGCCGTACAGATAATTGAGAGCAATAGGTAAACGAAGATCAAGCCGATTGCCACGTCAAGAACAGTAGAATTGAAGAGTCCCATTGGTGCCCCCTGGAGGTGTGGGTCGCCTGTGACAACTGAAGGTTGTGAGTTGAAGGCGGGTGACGCGAGAAGTCGCCGCCCAGTTGAGTACGGCAGTTAATGTCTTTGCGGACGACTTCTTAATACATTATCAAGAAAAATACAAGCCCCACGATTCGAGGCAAGTTCAGACCGGACTCAAGATGACGATCTCGGCGCGCTCGCGGGCGTAATCGAGAAAGGCATCAGTGTCGGATTCAATCTTAGCTTCAGTTAGTGTTCTTTCGACTTCGGCGCGCGCTTCTTCCAGGGTGGGTACGATCTGGCCGGGCGCGCGCGCCTTGAGACGAGGCACGTAGACGTCTTTGTAATAGGCGGCAATCTCCTGCGGCGTAATCACGACGAAGTTACGAAAACGGAAGTCCAGGTATTTTTCAATGCGGACGCGCTGCTCCAGTATCTCGCCAAGTTTATCCGCAGTTAGTCCGACCCGCCGCAGACGTTGCTGAAATTCCGGCTCGGAAGGAAATGCTTTCACCAACTCATCGCGCGCGCTCTTAACCTCGTCAGAAGTTGGTGCAATAGAGGGCAGCTTCTCCGCCTCCTGGAGGATTAGTCTCTGGTCGGTTAACAAATGCAAGGCACGGTTGAGATCAACTGAAGAGGGATTGTCCAGCGGCGTGCCTGGTTGCAAGGCCAACTGCCAAAGAAGATCAGAATAAGTTATCAGGCAAATCTGCCGGCACTCCGGGAGCACGCCGGCATTGACAGTAGCAACCATCTTGTCGATGACCGTTTGCGCGGAAACCGTGGCAGTGGGCAGTGAGCAGTGGGCAGTGAGCAGTAAGAACGGAAACAGCAGACGGCAGACGGCAGACCGAACCGCAGCAGGCACTCGGCAGGCGGCAGGCGGCAGGAACGAACCTGTTGAGCCAGCCCAATTGACTTTTGATCCAATCGCTCTAAGTAACCTCATCCTGCCTCCTGCTCCTGCCTCCTGCTGCTCACTGCCCACTGCCCACTGCCCACTGTCTTAGAACGTCTGCGTAAATCTGAAGTGAAGCTGCGTTCGCTTCAAACGATAGATTGCCGGCGTGCCGTTGAAGTCGTCGGGGTTAGGAGTCGGGCCACGCTGCGGAATCAAAAACTGCGGCGGGTTAAGCAGGTAACCATAGTCCACCGCCAACGCGCCGCCGAGTGGCGTTTGAATTCTAAACCCGAGCCCCAGCGTGTTAGTCCAATGCGCACGCAGGTTCGCTTTGTTTATCGCCGCTACCACATCGCCGGGCGGGGTGGGGGTGTTGTCATACTTGCCAAACAGATCGCCGACACGGCGAAAGACGTTGCCACCATCATAAAAAGGAACTACCTGAAGCGCTCTGGTTAACGGGATGCGCGCTTCGAGATTGATAATTGCCAGCGCGTTGCCGCCAACCGGCACGGTAAACGGATTCAACACCACCGGCTTCTTGTTTTGATCGATAAAAATGCCTTTGGGAATAATGACCAGCCGCGGACCTGCCTCTTCGAAATTAAAGCCGCGCAACGTAGTGGAGCCGCCGGAAAAAAATCGTTCACTGATTGGGAGCGTGAGATCGATTTCATCGATTCTGCCATTGCCGTCGCGGTCCCGCGGGTTGAAGAGATTCGCCAGCCCCAGCGTGGCGTTTCCGGCAAGCACGGTCCCGCGCAGCGAGTTCATCTTGTAATAACGACGATAGGTGGCTTGCAGCCGGTTGAAAGAAAGGTTTCCGCCCAGTTGTCTGAGGGCAACTGCGTAATCAACATTGAAGAAGGCGCCGCGCGTGGCGTCTAACTGGTTATAGCGACAGATTTCGCCGGGCGCTCCCGTTTCGTCGTCCGGATTGCGAACCGCGCCCAGCAAACCGCGCTCGCATCTTTCGCGCGTGTCACGAACATACGAAGCGCCAAACTTGGAGAGCCTAACAGCGCGATCGGGTAGCAACACCGGCTTGATTAGCAAGCTTTGCAGATTAAAGAGCCGCACGTCTTCATAACTATAACGAGCGAACAAGGCTGAGTGGGTTTTTGCGTTGAGGACTCGCTGCGTTTCGACCGCGGCGGTGAAGCGATTGATCGTCGGCTCCTTGACCCGCAAGCCAAAATCATCCAGCGGGTTTCGGTGGACATCGAGCCGCTGCACAATCCCCAACGTGCCGCGGTCAATCGCGGAACGGAAAAAGCGCGTCACCGTCGAATCGCGCTGATACTCAAGCGATAAGCCCAACGGCGCAAACCGTTTTTCACCATAGCGCATGAAACGCGGATCCAGATATTCAAATCTCAGCCGCTGCTGCTGTCTGCTGACGCGCAAACGCATCGCGCCCTGTCGCAGTTTGTTCATCAGGTTGACGTTGCTAACCTCGAAGAGACCGAGCGGTCCGGTGTCAGTCGAGTAGCCGCCGCCGTAATCCATCACGCGCGGCTTCTTTTCTTCCAGATCGATCAGGACGTCACGGCGCTTGAACCCCGAGGCCGTTTCCCCCGCAGCTTCCGTACGAATGATCACCTGGCGATAAGCGTCCGTCAGGTAAAGCTCGCGCTCGCTGTCGGCGATCCGATCCGAGCGCAGCACAGCGCCCTCGGCAATGGGAATCACTCGCAGGATCGCGTCGTGCTTGGTTCGTCGTGCTTTGGCGCTGCCGGTGAGGCCGTTAATAACGATCCGATTGATGTAAACCTTATCGCCTTCGTCACTGATCGTATAGATGAGTCTTACCTGCTCGTCTTCGCCTTTCTTCGGAAGCTCAACGACTGAATACTCCATCCGCGCGTTCACGTAACCTTCATGCGCATATAACGCGATCACACGTTCGCCGTCGGCTCGTGCCTGCGTGCGCGAATAGGGAGCGCCGATCACCGTCTTCAACTCATCGCGCAGTCGTCGGTCGGTGTAAATCTTGTTGCCGCGAAGTTCCACCCCTGCGATTCGAGTTAACGGCCCTTCGTCTACCTGGAAAGTGATGATCAAACTTTCACCGCTGATCGAAACGCCCTGAAGCACCGTGACGTCAGAGCGACGATAACCAAGGTCGTGCATGTAATTCCTGATGGTCCGCCGGTCCTGTTCGAGCAAGGTAAGACTGGTGTACCCACGACCATAGCCAAGCAACGGAATCAATCCGAGCGCGCTCGCTTTCTGAGTTCTGAGATCGGCAGCGACATCGGCATAGGTAATCTTGTTGGTGCCGGTGATGCGAATATCAGTGAGCTTAAAGCGGCGCCCACGCTCAATGTCGTAACGTATCTCGACGGCATGACCGCTAAGATTTTCAGGATTCAAAGTTTCACAGGTCGAGGCGGCGCCATTCGGGCTGAGTTCAGGCGTGGGCGGCGTCACGGTGCAAACCGGAGTCACCTCGGCAAAGAAATAACCCTGCTCCTGCAATTTGTTACGGAGCCGGCGCGCGCCCTCGATGATTGCCGATTGATCGATGTTACCTTCGCGCTTCACCGGCAAGAGATCGCGCGCCGTCTTTTCGGTCAACGGATAGTTCGGAACCAGCACATTGACCTTGGGTCCAACCGTTCCCGTTAAGTTAATGGTGATTGTATTCTTGTCAGGGTCACGCTCCACCCTCGCGTCTTCGAGCAAAGGCGAGAGGTAGCCCTGGTCGATGAGTGCCTGGCGCACTTTGTTCGTATCCGACCCTAATGCCTCGCGCGTAAAAGGCGCGCCCGGCTGAAGCTGCAAGGCCGGCTTAGCGGCCGAGGCGTTAAATCCGCTGATGTTTATGTTGAAAGCCTCAACCCGCGCCTGCTCTCCCGGAACGATGCGATACGTAACAGTCGCGCGTGTTCCGCTCGGATCAAGTTGCTCACGCGACTCAACTACGGCATTGAAGTAACCGCGATCGCGCAAGAACACCTGAAGTTCTTCGGAGTTGTGCAGGATGATCTGTTTGGAGAGACGCGTGCCCGGTTGGGTGAGATTGACGCGAGCGCGCAACTCGTCTTCAGTAATCGGAGTGCCGGGCGCTGGAGTCAGTTCAAACTTGACGTCCCCGATCTGCACCTGTCGCTGGATCACAAAACGCAGGCGGATCGGCCCGGTTTTGGTGGACCCTGGCTCGATCACCTCCACGCGCGCATTCGCTACGCGCTCAGAATCGAACAAGGCTTGCAGCGAATCGCGTACGTTCACCGCCGAGAATTCAGTGTTAGGAATAACGCGGAGAATCGATAGAAATTCTGCTTCAGCCGCGGGGTCGGCGGGTGAGCCTTCGAAAGTAACTTCAACTGAGGTGATCGTCCGCCCTTCGTATTCAGCAAAGGTCGAACCCGCCTGCGCGCTCGCGAAGGCCAGCAACAACGTAGCTGTCAGAAACACTGTCGATAGAAACCGTCGCACCAGCACCCGCCTTAAAACCGTCGTCTGAATCGAATCTCAAAACTAAAGTTGTTGTTACGCGCAGTTAGCCGGCGCGTCGATGCCTGTTCATACTGCGCAATGAAGAAGAGGCGGTCGGACACACGATACTCGAGGGCCAATATCTGATTGGGATCCGAAGCAACATTGGTTGAGTAAGTAACCGACAGGTCCTTGTTGATTCTCTTTCCCACCGTCAAACGCGCCGCCGGCGACGAGCCGCTGCCGCCAATCACCGGATTAATTTCAAACCGGCTCAATCCAAAGAGCTTGCTGGTCGCGCGTTGCGCAGGCGCATTGATCAGCGCATCAGTCAGGAGGCTCGTCGCCGTTCCTAAGCCAGACTGAGAAAGAATCGAACTACTCGTGTCGCTGGTTGCGAGTTGGCCGGTCGTGATCAGTGAAACAACGTCAGCCTGGGGCAAGGCTGGTTCGGAACTGATGACCGCCTGCGGTTGAGAAAGCGGGCCGGTGAGTCCCACAGTAATGCGGTAGCCGCGAATCTGCGTCTCACCCTGAATGTTTATTATCGGGTCGGCCTGTCGCTGGGGCGGCCAATCCATCAAAGCGCGTGTGATCTCGTAACGATCGTTGCGGAAATTCAAGGTGCCGCTCGTCGCCGTGATTCTTCCGGACACCAAAGGGTCCCTCACCGGACCATTTACCTGTAACGAAACCGACGCCACCAAGTCCGCCAGATTGTTTCTGACCACTAACGCGTTGCGGCCTTCGACGCGCAAATCGCTGAACAAAGCGGTGCGCGTTAGCTCAATCTCGTTGCCCTCTTCGATGGATTCTCTTTGCCGGAAATTGATCAGGTCGGCAAGTTCTATGTCTTCGGTGTATTCGCTGCGCTTAACGTTAACCATCCCACCGATCAATTGTTCACGCGCCGTACCTTTGATTTCGAGATCAATGTCGGCAGTAGTGCGAAAGTTTGTGGGATAAGGCGCGGAGACGTTGTCGCCGTGCACATTGAACAGGAACCTGGACAGCGTTAAGCCTTCGAGCAATGCTCCTCCGGTGGCGGAGATGTGGCCGCCGCCGAGCGTTCCTGTCATGGAATCTATCTGCGCCTGGTTGGCATTGAACCTGACCAGCGCTTTCAGGTTGGCAATCGTCCAACGCTCATTCCCGACAAGCAAAGAGAACGAGCCTTGCGCAACCGAAGCAGTTCCGTTAAGCCGCGGCCGTTCATAAGTGCCCGTGACTCGCACAGCGACTTCGGCAGTGCCGGTCAGAAACGCATCGGGACTGAGTCCATTCAAAACCCGCAGGTTGAGCTGGCCGTCTGCGGTCATGCTCTGGTGGCCCCCGGGGCCGACCGCGAGCGTGCCACCCAGCGCGATGTTTGTGCCTGGACCGGTAAACTGAGTTTTTTCAAATGTCACTTCGCTGGGTGAGAAACGCACGATCAAAGGCGAGGTGGCGTTGAGTTGAACGTCGGCAACCTTGAAGCTGAGACTGGTAAAGTTTGCGGTCCCTTGCAAACCGCCGGTCGAGAAGTAACCATCTTCATCGAGCAGGTTGCCGCTCGCTTTAAGCGTCCCCGTTGCTACTCCGGAAATCTCGACGTTAGTTTGCGGCAGCAGCATCTTCAAGAGACCGGTCAGGTCCGCATTGTTTAGCGTGGTCTCGACGTTAGCAGCCAGCTTTTCGCTGCCGAGGTTGACCTGGGCCGAAACTATCTGCGGCGTTGAACCAAAGACTCCCGTAGTGAGCGTTATATTTAGTTGCTTGTTCTCGGTTCTTCCCACCAGCGCGAGCGTGCCCGCCTGACGGCCGTTGATGACGACGTCTTTGCCCACACCGTCAAACGTAATTTGATAGGCTGAGAAATCTGATTCCGACAGGTTGCCGATGATATGTGCGTTGAAATCAGCTGTGCCGCTTACGTTTCCAAGGGTGGGGTGAGCGGTAAGCCCGGCCAGCCGGCTGAGTTGCACGCCTTCGGCTCGCCCCTGAACGTCAAAGGCTTTGGTCGTCGTGTCATACGTTCCACTCCCCACAATGTGTCCGGCAGTTAGGTGCGCATCGACACTTTCAATTTTGACCTGCGACCCTGCAAAGGTCGCGCGCGCGATCATGCTTTCGAGCGGCTCACCGGCCAGGCGGCCGGGCCCGAAACGCAGCTCGGCGCTGCCACTCATGGCGTTTGGTATACCTGTTATTTTGATCTGCCCGGACGCGTCGGCTTGAGTATCGGCAAACTGGGCCCGCGTTGCTTTACTGAGCGGCAAGGCAGCGATCAAATTGCCGGCATTAACTCGATCGAGTGTCGCTTCAAACGTGGTGTTGTCTTTGCCGGTGCGCGGCGCATTGAGCGTAAACTGCATGCCGCCGCCATCTTTCTCGGTCAAGCGACCATCGGCAATCTGCATTTCAGTGGCCGTCATTCTTAACGACGCCGACAAGGAGCCAAGGTCGGTGCCGTTTACCAGCAGTGTGCTGAGCGAAACTCGGCCATCGATATCCGGCGAACTGAGTTTTCCTTTGAGCGTTCCGTTGAAAGCCATCTGGCCGGCGAGCTCAAGCCCGTAGGTGCGCATCTGCTCTTCAACATCGGGAAGCAGACCAGACGAGATGAGAACTGTCTGCAACTCGGCCGCGTCGGTTGTATTTAGATCGACGTTAAGATTGGAATCCCCAGAGAACGAAAATTGTCCCGTCGCTTTTAGTTTAGTTGCGGTGGTTTGGAGATCGACACGGTCGATATTGAACAAACCACGATCCGCACGAATAGCTACTACACCTGAAAGAGGAACGCGTCCGGTATCTGTTTCGAGATTGTCGGCGGTGAAGTTTGAAGTGAGTGTGCCCGAGGCTTCCTTGAAATTGGTACCCGGAAACGCCAGATCGATTTTGCCGGTTGCCCGGCCGGACAGCGGCACAGCTGCGCCCGCCAGCGCGGTGAGGGGACCGGCGACATCAACCTGATCAAACGTCGCGGCGATCCGCGATGTGCCGCCTTTGGCGATCGCTATTCTGGCGTTACCGTTGGCGCGTCCTTTGAATATGTCGGCGGTGAAGTTGTTCAGTTGTATTTCCGCGCTGGTAGCCACAAGCTGCGCGTGGGCCTGGCCCATGTTCATCTGGCCTAACACGCCGCCACCAATACTCAAATCAGCGCTGGCGCGATAACGACCCGAAGGTTCAACTACAAACACCGGCTTGGCGAGTTTCACATTTTCCATTTGACCATCGGCGAGCTTGACGGTGCCCGCATCAATGTCGGCGGTCGAGCCTTGTATGCGGCCGGCGCGCACCGAGAGCCGCACGCCGGCAATATTAATGTTACCGATTTCTGCACCGGCGGCGCTGGTCGCCCCGACCTGTACGTCTTTTACAACGACACTGGTCACGCCGTCGCGGCTTGTGATGTCGACATTGTTCGCAGTTATGCCGTTGACCTTCGCGCCCGAACCGACGATCGCTCCGGCCTTGACCTTCGACACGCTCGCAGTCGTAACGTTATTTTGATTTCGCAGGCGCAGGTCCGAAGCGGTAATCCCGTTAGCGCGCGCGCCTGAGGCCGTCAGGCTGTTTGCATTAAACTGCGAAGCCGACGCGGTGAGCACGCCGTCGTTCATTTCCGCGCGCGCATCATGCAGAATCAGACCAGCGATCGTCGTGCCGTAACTTTTCTCCGCGACCGCGCGCAACTCCCCGATCCAGCGGAAATCCGATCCCGTTCCCATCACGCTGCCGACAAGCTGCACGCTATTGAGTTGAAAATCTCCGGCACTTAACAACGCTGCGACGGCCTTCCCGTTAATGTCATAACTACGCCCCTGGCCGCTGCCCTTGGCCGTCACGTTCAGCCCCTGGAGGCGCAGGTTGTCCGCGGCGAGCGAGTCGGAATTGATGCTGCCTTCAACTCTGTATTTGTCGCCTTCCCCGGAAACTGTGCCGGAGAATTTGCCGGTGCCGCGCAGTGCCGTACCAGCCTGCAGTAAATCTGAGAGTTGGGTGAGATCGACTGAAGAGCTAATGTTCATCCGGTAATGGAGCTCGCGCCAGTCGTCCATCGTTCCGCTTAAAGTTGCCTCCGCAACGGGCGAACGCAGCACCAGTTCCTGAATCTCCGCGCGCGTCTCATTCATGCCAACCCGGGCACGTATGTCGATGTTGTTAACCGGGCGGCCGTCGTAGGTGAACGTAGAATTCGAGACTGCGAAGGTCACCGGGTGTAGCGCGGTCTCGGGTGGCAACCTCGGATCTTTCGGCAGGATTACAGCCGTCAGATTTCGCGCTTCGCCGGAAATCTCGTGACGCGCATCTCCGTAGTGGATGACTCCGCTCTTGATCTCAATATTCGCAGCAGAATACGCAAACAGAATGCGCCGGTTTGTCTCGGGCGGCGGAATGTGGATGTTGCGAAAATTGGAACGGCCCTGCGCGTCAAATGTTACCCAGGCTTCGAGACCTTCAATCTTCAGGTCCTTCAGATTGATATTGCGTTCCAGGTTCAGTGCGTAGAGATCTTCGACGCGGATAGTGGCAAGCAGGCGATCGATCTTTCCCAGCTTCTCTCCGGTTTGTGCGTCGTAGAGTTCGACACCAGACATTTCTACAGTCTGCGGTGGGAAGCCGGCATGAAATTCTTTGATCTCCGCGCGAATTCCATACTTCGCAAAAGTATCCTTGATTTGACCTGCAACATAGCGATCGACATAGCCGAACCGGTAGACAATCAGGATCAGCAGAATCAGAGCCACGATGCCGACTGCGGCGGCGATGGTGGCGATAAAAGCGTTGCGTTTGTTAAGGAAGCGCCGGCGGCGCCCTTGCGGAGTTATGGGGTGCTTGCGTTCGGCGTCCTTCTCCGCGATTGCTTCGGCGACAGGAGGAAGCGGTTCACTCGTTTTGGACTGCAGAGCCTCGCGAATCTCTTTGCTCTCAGTTGGCGATACAGAAGTATCCCCGGTTGGTATCTCCTTGCCGGGACCTTTATCGCGATCATCTGCACTCATAGCAGCCGCCCTCTTGTAGGACAGACATTCTTGTCTGTCCCTGCTCTCAAAAAAAGCGACAGACAAAAACGTCTGTCCGACTGTACTACAAATTGGGAGAGGGAATCCCGAAACTAATAAATCAGCCTTTGAAACCCGCGGGGAGCGGTGGACCAGCTCGAGGTCACTCTGTCAAAGTCTTGCCGGGCGCCTGCGCTCAGGTACGTTGCTCTCGTTCTTCCGGAAGCGGTTGTTTTTCCGGCGCTGCCGAGTCTTTAAGATGCGCGGGCTCGCCTAATGGCACGCTGCCCACAACTTCAAGCTCGAAACCCTCAAGGGCTGCGACTTTGGGGGGATGGTTCGTCAGCAATTGTATACGACGGAGCCCCAGGTCATGAAGTATCTGGGCGCCAACTCCGTAATCACGGTCGGTTCCGTAGCCTGTTTCGAGGCTGGCTTCGCGCTTGCTTATCGCTTTCTCCTGCATCACCGCGTAAGTGCGCAACTGGTTGACCAGATCGAGACTGTGCTCGCGCTGGCGCAGATAAAGAACCACACCCTGGCCCGCGGCGGCGATTTTTTGCAGTGCCGCATGTAACTGAAAACCGGTGTCGTCGATTAACGAGCCAAACATGTCGCAGGTAACATTCTCGGTATGCACGCGGACGAGAACGGTGTCGTCCGGACCAACCTCACCCATTACCATCGCCAGATGCATGTCGCCATTAATAATGTTTTCGTAGGCGATGGCCCGGAAGCGACCGTACACCGTCGGTAAATCAGTTTCGACCGCGCGCTTCACCAGCGTCTCTTTGCTGATGCGGTACCTGACGAGATCAGCAACCGTTATTATTTTGAGGTTATGAGCTTCGGCAAACTCCTGGAGCTGCGGCAACCGCGACATCGTGCCGTCTTCGTTCATGATCTCGCAGATTACGCCGGCGGGATAAAGACCGGTGATACGCGCGATGTCAACGCTAGCTTCCGTCTGTCCCGGGCGCACCAGCACGCCGCCTTTTTTCGCGCGCAGCGGAAACACGTGTCCGGGTCGTGCCAGGTCCTGCGGGCGGGTTTGTGGATCGACCGCAACCTGGATGGTAGTCGCGCGATCAGCTACCGAGATTCCAGTGCTCACGCCCTTGCGGGCGTCGATGGAAACGGTGAAAGCGGTGCCCAGGAAAGAAGTGTTGTCGGCCACCTGCGTGGTGAGGTGCAACTCGTCGCAGCGCTCCTCAGTCAAGGGCAGGCAGATCAAGCCGCGGGCGTGGCGGGCCATGAAGTTAATGATTTCGGGCGTAGCCTTCTCGGCCGCGCACACCAGGTCGCCTTCGTTTTCGCGATCTTCATCGTCAACAATAATGATCATGCGCCCTTCGCGTATTTCGGCGACGGCGTCTTCAATGGAAGCAAAAGCCATCTTTTTGAGATCTTGAATCCTGAGATCTTAAAATCTGAGAACTGAAATGTCCACCAGGTCATGTTACCCGAAAGCCCTACTTTTTTCGACCGTTTGCCTCTCGGAAAAGCAGAATACGCTCGACGTATTTGGCGATCACGTCAGCCTCAAGGTTCACTTCATCGCCCGGCTGGAGCTGAGAAAAGTTGGTGACTTCCCAGGTTTTCGGAATGATGGCGATGGCGAAGTACTCATCGGTCAGTTCCGCTATCGTGAGGCTAATTCCTTCCACCGCAATTGAGCCCTTGAAAACAAGGTAACGCGCAATCTCGGTCGGGTAGGCAATGCGCACCGTCCAGGAGCCGCCGTGGGCCTCGGCGCCTAGAAATTTCCCGCGGGCATCAACGTGGCCCTGGACCAAATGCCCGCCGAGGCGCGTCACCGGTGTGACGGAGCGTTCGAGATTGACCGGCGCACCCGGTTGCAGACGGCCGAGCGTGGATCGGTTGAGAGTTTCGCGAGAAACGTCTGCGGCAAAGGAACCTTTACGAACATCCAGCGCCGTCAGGCAAACTCCGTTGACGGCAATTGAATCGCCTTCGTGAATATCTCCGGTCACGAGACGAGCTTCGATGACGATACGCGCATCTTCACCGCGGGCTTCAACCTCGCGCACGCGACCAAGTTCTTCAATGATTCCCGTAAACATAAGAAAATTTCGGATTGCGGATTGCGGATTTCGAATTTGTTCAACGCTAAGGAAACTCGCAGTTAGGAAGGGGGCCTGCCCCCGCTCTTCCGTTTCACTTCCGCTATCATCTGCTGAAAAACGTCACCGATAGACAGCCCTGTCGAGTCGACAACGATCGCGTCCTCCGCAATGGCTAGAGGTGAATCAGTGCGCGTCGAGTCACGTCGATCTCGTTCGATCATATCCGCAAAAGTTTCCTCAAAATCGGACCTTGAATCCTGAGCCCGCTCTTCGTTAAAGCGTCTTTCTGCGCGCGCCTGCGGCAGCGCCGTCAGGAAAAACTTAACGTCCGCGTCGGGGAAGACTACGGTCCCGATGTCGCGGCCATTCAGCACAGCGCCCCGCTCGCCCAACTCGCGTTGGCGCGCGACCATCGCCCGGCGCACTTCAGGAATAGTTGAAATGACCGACGACAAATGCGTGACTTCTTCACTGCGAATCTGATCAGTCACATCAACTCCACCGAGGGTCACTCGCAACGAATCAGGATGGCCCTTCAGATCGATGTCCACTCGGCCCGCCAGCGAGCCGACGGCCACATCGTCCGTGGCGCTAATGCTCGACTCCATCACGGCCAGCGCCACCGCGCGATACATTGAGCCGGTGTCGATATAGAGCAGGTTCAGCGCGCGCGCCAGCATCCGGCCAAGGGTTGACTTGCCAGCGCCAGACGGGCCATCTATCGCAATTATCATTTCAGTAGGAAAGTTTCCCTTGAATTACTTGCTCCGTCCAACGCTGCTCGCTGTCGCTGAAATCGGCGAAGGCGACAATAGGTGATTGTAAACCAGCGTTAATCGTGACCTTCAAGGTCTGACCTGACCAGTCGAACTTTATGTCTTCAACTTGAAGCTGGGTCTTTGAGTCAAACTCGAAGTCTTTCCCCTCAGGCCCACGCGCGTACATATTCTTGATTCTGAAATAGTATCTAAAGCTTCATCCCCACCAGAGAGAGGGGCTTCCCTGATAAACCTGACAACTGACCTTACGGTCCGGAGAATCCGAAGAAGCAAAGACCAGCGGCTGGCAGGAACACAATGCCAAGACCAAAAACAAACAAACAAAACTGCAAGAGAGTCTTTTCAATGAGCCCTCGAAATTATGCGGCTACATGAAAGCCACAAACACCTCATTCGATAGCAACGCTCCCGCCCGCGTAAGTTTCAGCAGATCGCCGTCGCATTCGATCAAGCCCGCCTCACGAAAACGCGTCAGGTCCTGTTCATGTTTCGCGCGCAGGTCGGCGCCAAACTCGCGGCTGTATTCTGCGAAGCTGAAGCCGCGCATCATCCTTAAACCGAGAAACACCGCTTCGGCCTGGCGATCTACTTCACTCAATCGCGTCTCGTCGACAATCGCTGTCCCGCCGTGCTCGATCATTTCCATGTAACGGACCAGGTCGCGTTCATTCGCCCAGCGCCTGGTCTCGCCATCGTATGAATGCGCCGAACAGCCGAAACCATAGTAGGGCGCGGCGGTCCAGTATTTGCTGTTGTGCCGCGACTCGAGTCCCGGCAAACAGAGATTGGAAATTTCGTAATGCTCGTACCCGGCCTCGACTGCCCGGTCGAGCATCACTTTATACATGTCCGCGGCGAGGTCTTCGTCCGGCTGTGGTTGTAAACCGGTCTTGATGTGATTCGCGAGCGGCGTTCCCTGATGAACTTCCAACAAATAAAACGAAAGGTGTTCGGGTCGAAGGGCGAAGGCTTCGTCGAGGTTTCGGCGCCAGCCCGCCATCGTCTGGCCCGGAAGGCCCGCGATGAGATCGAAGCTAATGTTATCGAAGCCGGCGTCGCGCAAGTAACGAAACGTGCGGCGCGTATCGTCGGCACTATGGGAGCGACCAAGCCGAGCCAGTTCCTTGTCGTCGAAAGTCTGCGCGCCAAAACTCGCGCGATTGACGCCCAGACTGCGAAACGCCGCGTGCGTCTCCGGCGTGATCGTGCCGGGATTGATCTCCATCGTCACTTCCGCATTCGCGGCGAGAGTGAAGCGCTTGTGCACCGCGTTCAGGAGCGTTTCCAACTGGCCGGGCAAGAGCAGCGAGGGCGTGCCGCCGCCGAAATAAATCGTATCGATCGTGTCCGCCGGCTCAACTGCGCACCACGATTCAATTTCGGTAACGGCGACGCGAACGTAGCGTTCAGCCGCTTCAGCGCCGTACATGCCCGTGGCGAAATCGCAATAAGAACAGCGCGAACGGCAAAAGGGGATGTGAATGTAAATTCCGGCTGGCTTCATCTTATGCATCCACAGATTACGCAGATTGCACAGATTTTTCCAATGCCCCGGCCAAGATGCGATCCACGAAAGAACACGAACCAACACGAAATGTCGTTCGTGTATTTTCGTGTGATTTCGTGGATCATCCTACTTCCCGATGCGGCGCAGGCTACCGTCGCCGCTGATGGTCTTACTCATCCCGCGACTGACGCGTTCAGCTTCCGCAAACACCCGCAGAAAGTTTTCACCGAGAATCTTGCGAATGTCCTGTTCGCTGTAGCCGCGCTTCAAGAGTTCATAAGTTATGTTCGGATACATCGAAACGTCTTGCGCGCCTTCGGGGAAATCGACTGCACCGTCGAAATCGGGGCCAAGACCAACATGATCTATACCCGCCACCTTCACGATGTGATCGATATGATCGATCAACTTGGAAATCGGCAATGGCGGCAGCGGCATTGACGCGTCGAGCTTGTCGCCTTCCTCCGCCAACCGTTCCGGATCGTCTTTGTACTTCTCGTCGAGCGCGTCCTGTTGTGCCTTATGCAAGCGGTTGCGTTCGTCGTTCTGAGGGGTCACGGTCTTCGCGTCAACGAAGACGCTGTAGAAATTTACCTGTACCACGCCGCCATTCTTCGCGATGCGCCGCAGCAGATCGTCGGGAATGTTACGCGGCACGTCGCTAAGCGCACGCGACGACGAATGCGAGGCAATGATCGGAGCTTTGGAAACGTCGAGCACATCGCTCATCGTTTCGTCAGAAACATGGCTGACATCGACGAGCATTCCCAAACGGTTCATTTCCCGCACAACTTCTTCACCAAAGGGCGAGAGGCCATGATGTTTCTTCTCGCCGCGTCCGGCGTCGGCCCAGTCATTGGTGTTGTTCCAGGTCAGCGTCATGTAGCGAACTCCGAGACGATGAAACTCACGCAGCGTGGCGAGTGAGTTTTCAATCGCGTGTCCGCCTTCGATTCCCATTAGCGCAGCAATTTTGTTTTGCTTCTTGGCGCGCCGAATATCTCCCGCTGAGGTAGCCAGCATCAGATCGTTTGGATGACGCTCAACTGCTCGATAAACCGAATCGATCATGTCGAGCGTGCGCCGCGCCGCGCCGCCATGCGCGACGTACCACGGTCTCACGTAAAGCGAAAAAAATTCGGCAGTGAGTCCACCCTGCTTCATCGCCGCGATGCTGGTGCGATAGGGAACGGGCGGCGTGCCGCTGAGATCGTAATCGTCATTCGTCATCGGCGTCGTCACGTCATTGTGCGTGTCGATGACGATAGCCTTGCGATGAATCACGAGCGCTCGCTTCCAGAGTTTTTCATCGCGTTGCGGCGCGGTTGATGTCGTTTGTTGTGCAGGTTGAGTAGTTCGATGCGCGCCAGTGGAGCCGATCAATGAGCAACAGAAGGCAAGCAACAGAAAAACTGTTATCAAGGGAAAAGCGTGATGTGACTTCATGCCGTAGAGATTTACCACAAAGCCGGCAAAGACAGAAACAGGCTCGCCAAAGTTCTTCGCTGGCTGCTCTCCGGAAAGGCACTTTTGTTTGCGCTCCGGCAGGAGCGAGATGTTTATAGCCTTCGTTTTCCTAAATCAAGGGCCAGAGCGGATTGTGGAATCGCTCGGGAGCCATAAACATTCGGGCCCCAACGGGGCCAAATTCAAAGATCTTCAGCACATCCAGACGGCGGAGCCGTATCTTCGAGTGTGGCGAGCCACATTACGGCGCTGGCACTTTCGAGCTATCATCAGGCGCGATGTCAATCCTAATTGCCGAAGACAACGTGGCCCAGCGCCACTACCTGCGCGAGATTCTGCAAAAGGAATT
>JBDUAQ010000100.1:0-11437 GCA_040004575.1 bacterium | reverse complement strand
CGATTTGTTATACCGCGTCGATTTAAAAGATGACGTTGGCAACGTGTTTTTTGCCTCGGTCGTCCACAAGGTATGCCTCAACGGCAATTTGCTTGTTGGGTTTCAAATAAATATCCGTTCTGAATTCCCGGATAGCGGCGATGTCAGCGCCAGAGTCAGCAACGTGAGAGGCAGCCACGTGTTGCGATCAAAGATACTCTTAAGGACACGCGGCGGCAAAAATGATGGCGGCGGCGCGTCTGGGATCCATTGGATGCTTACTCGTTCGCCGTTGGCATCACGCGCGACCTGAAGCAGATCATCAATGACATAGCCATCATCGACGTAATTCATCAGGCTGACAAACGAGTGCGAGAAATTATGGGCGATAGATTTCAGATCTCGGTACTTCATCATTCATCAGCGGTATAACGTCTGAGTTCAGGTGGCCGCGGGAGTCGCGACAACCTGAGATGGTAAAGACTTGATGAAGGACACGCAATCGCGGCTCACCTGCAACGATTTGTTATGCGTCGGCCTCCGAAATCAAGCGCAATTGGCTGATGACTTCGTGGCCAGCATGAAACAGAGTTGATAGTGGATGCCTGCCATTGCCGAGATCATTTTCAGGCGCGCCGCCCTTAAGAATGCCAGAATCCGTTAGCACATAGAAGATTGTTTGAGCCGCCTCGGGAATCGGGAATGTTTCGCAGGGCATAAGGTGCGAAAGAGAATCGTTCGCCTGTATTAAGAAAGCTCCGTTGGCGTGCCGCACCGCTTCGTGATCATGGCCTCCGATCACTCCGCCTCCGTTGCTGAAGTAGAGGCTAGTAGTGCCGTCAGACAGGGCGACCAAGGTTACCGTCACCGCGTCATAACCGGTTTCCATAAGAATGCCCCATGCAGGAGCTTCGGGCGATGGGGCGGCAATTCCGACGTCAGTTCTGTTCGCGGACAGAGCTTGCTGGCGGAGGCCGGAGTAGACTCCTTTCGGGCTCGTATCCGTTGAGACGCGTGCGGGAGTGTCAGGGCGTTTCTTGAACCAACCAGGCATACTCAATCACGCTCGAATAATAAGTAGACGCATAACATGTATTATATCGCGGATGTGCGGCATAAGTACGGATTTGGTGATCTTATCCGGTGTTCGCCTTCAGCGGCCAAGCACTGACCTCACTAACTCGGCCTCTGCTTCTCAAGCAATGACAGACAGGAGTGTCTGTCCTACTTCCAGCCAACCAAAGTGCGTCACATTCCATCTTGGATTATGATTGAGGCCGAGTGGTCAATAGTTCGTGAGTTGCAAGACAGCAACTCGTTTACAAGGGTCGCAAGGAGTCTTCAAGTGATAAGAACGCACTATCGTCTGGCAGTTTTTCTTCCGGCAGTTTTATTCATATTTACCGGCTATGGAATGTCGGCTCGTGCCCAGGGTCAGGCCGGCGGGGGTACCTTGCCGGGTGACGCGATGGGCGGCGCAGCGCTGGTATTTCACAAGCCGGACAATCCACCAACGCACGCCGGGAGCGGCTCCTCGGCGGGCGCAGTAGGCGGCGGCAGAGTGTCGGGCGGCCGAAGATCCGGCGGTTCCAGAACTCGGGCGACAGCGACGGCGGCGGCGAAGGCAGCGGCACATGAGCAGGTCATCGCCAAAGGCAACGCAGCGAGAAGTGCGCCCACGCCTCGGTACTCAGAGGCAGAACAGCAGTACAAACAAGCGGCTGCTGAGGATCCAAACGATGCGCGGACTCACGCGGGTTTAGGAAATGTCTATCTGGATCAGGGACGGTTCAATGAGGCGGTCGCGGCATATCGCCAAGTTCTAAAAACACAAGCTGACTATAAGGCGGTCTATCAACCGTTAGCCTTTTCGCTCGTACGTCTGGGCCGTTACTCGGAAGCAATTGACACGTTGAAACAAGCGCTTCAATACGATCCAAACAACCCGGAGATCTACAACAACCTGGGTTTTGCTTACGTTCACGTGGGACAATATGCGGAGGCGATCGCGGCTTGCCAACAGGCTATCACGATCCTGGGGAAAACGGGCGAGGCTTACAAACTGGAACTGCAAGCCAGAAATGAAGTTTTATCGAACGCCTACAAGAATCTCGGCAACGCCTATAACGAGCTGAAGCAGTACAACGAAGCGGCTGACGCCTTAAAACTCGCTACCGAAATCGAGCCGAAGAATGCTGCTGCACATTTCAACCGCGGCCTCGCTTTGTATAACGGTGGTCGCTATTCGGAAGCCATCGAAGCCTACAAGGCGGTGATTGAGTTGAAACCCAACCTCGCCGGCGCTCACTATAATCTGGGGTTGGCTTACGGGGCGATTAACGACAAGGAAGGCGTGCGTCGAGAATATGAAATACTCAAACCACTAAACGCCGGCATGGCGGAGCAACTTCACAGCCTGATAAAGCGTTGACGAAAGACCTGCCGGCAAGTCGCGCCGAAAGGAGTGCCTGTGGGGGCACCCCGGAAGGGAGTCACGATATGCGACAGGGATATCGGCAATATCCCGGCTACGGAAATGGTCGTTACCGAAGGAGCAATACCGGGAGCATTCTTGGTGGAATCTTCGGCCGGCCCTAGTTGTTTGAATACAAGCTCCTCTCAAAATGCCGCGAGATTGAACTCGCGGCATTTTCTTGTGTCTGCTGGATATCGACCGAACCGGCGCGTTTCCTTGCAAGGACCCCAGCCTTTCAACATCAGAATTATGTTGACCCCTTCCATCCAGTCCGATTAGTATGAAATTCCTACCGCAAGCTAGGCTTGCGGAGTCTGCACCCCAGCTCACGCTATCTGGCGGCTATCCCGTCTAAGATCACAGCAAAGTCGTTTTTCTCCGTTCTCAATCACAGAAGCTGAGTAACCAGCTACGTTTCCTTACGAAATGGAGTCCACCATGAAGAGCCAAAAATGTCCTGCGTGTGGTTTTGTCGGTTGGGCGGATAGCGAAAACTGCAAGAAGTGCGGTATCGCCATCATGTCAGATCCGAATAGCCACGCCTTCCAGACGCCGGAAGCATACGGCGCCCGCCAACCCTCTTACCGAACTAACTCTTCAGGGAAATTGAAAAAGGGCCTTGCCGTTTCCGCGTTGGTGCTGGGCATTCTTAACATGCCAACTGCCGGCTTCCTCGGTGTCGGCGCGATAGTCGGAATTGTGCTGGCGGTTGTGGCCCTGAATAGAGCAAAGGAGAACCCCTACGTTTATGGGGGGAAGGAACTGGCAATTGCGGGTTTGATCACGAGTATTCTTTCCGTTGTAATGATCGTACCGATTCTTATTGTGGCCGCGATCGCTATTCCCAATCTGCTGGCATCGCGTAGGGCTGCCAATGAAGGAGCAACGATACACGCGCTACAAAAGATTCATGCCGCCGAAACAACGTATCAGGCAACAAGTGGGGACGGAGCATTCGGCACGCTCGATCAACTTGCGGAAGCAAACCTGATTGATTCAGAACTGGCGCGAGGGGTTCGCTTTGGTTACAAGATCACCATCGAGACGACGGCGCCGATACCTAACAGGCTTGGAGAATTTCATGCGGTTGGAATTCCCGTCACTTATGGAAGCAGCGGCCGTAGGTCGTTCTACGTTGATGAGAGTGGTGTCATACGAGCTGAAGACAACCTCGGGAAGGAAGCGACGGAGCTTGCGCCCCCTTTGCGTGACGGCGGTTCTTCGTCCACTTCGACGCAACGCCGCTACAGATCCGGCGACGACGATCAGTAAGGACCGGACGATCGCTAAGAATCTCGCAGCTCGATTCATAGCAGATCAACGGAGTCTTTCAATTCTCCGAACACGCGCGCAAGATCGTTCGCCTGGTAGTGCGCGTTTAAGCCGCTGGGATTGGGCAGCACCCACACTACAGTTTCGCCGACCATCTGATCCTGACGGCCGATGACGGCTTTCGGTTGTTGCCACGCCGCTCGATAGGCGCCGAGCCCCAGCACTGCCAGGAAAGCTGGCTTATAACGCCGCACCTTAGTCACGAGTCGTTTTCCACCCGCTTGCAGTTCCTCGCGAGTCAGTTCGTCGGCAGTTGCCGTGGCGCGCATTACAACGTTTGTTATTCCGTAACCCTGCTTCAACAATTCACGTTCATCGAATGGCGAGACAAGTCGATCGGTGAATCCCGACGCAAACAGAGCCGGCCAGAACCGGTTACCAGGGCGAGCGAAGTGATGACCGACGGCTGCAGTGTAGAGTCCGGGATTGATGCCGCAGAAAAGCACGCGCAAACCTGGCGCGATTACATCGGGCACAGTCTTGCCTTCGGCTGCTAGTAGTTGTTGCTTGGTTGGCTTCCAGGGTGTAGCGATGATGATTTCGGGTGATCGGTCTTAGTCGATTACGAACCGATTTTGCTGTGAAGCGCTTTTTTTCGCAACTCGATCTACAACCGTCACCTGCAAAAGATAGCGTCCTGAGGGCAACCCGCTCAGGGAAATCTCAGCGGCGTAAGGAATGCGAGCCAGATCCGGAAGGCCCTCAACCGAAATTTTTCTCAGCGCGGTTGTAGTTACCGGTTGCCCATCTCGAACGATCTGTACCTGTACGGCAAGATCAGGTTTGGAGTCAGACGGGGCAAGCGCAGCGTTGTAAGCAATCACCAGGAACCGCAGATATCCGTTAGGTGAAAAGTTATGGTTGATGTTCAGCGGAACCGGGCTGCTCAGATCGTCAGTGATGGCGGAAGCGTTGGTAGTCGTCGACGCCGCGCGCGCGCCCAGCATCAAACTGCTCAGTGCCAATTGGCCGGAGGAGAGGTTAGGAATCTCGATCCAGGCGTGTGCGGTGCCCGAGCGACCGCTTGTTTCGTCGCGGATACCGACCCGAACCTGATAGAGTCCGGGTTTGACGTAGATTGGATAGCCGTACTTTAGATCCGTTCCGTTTCTCGCGTCTTCAACCGAGGGTGCCGTGATAGTTATACGATTATTGAAGGCCCCTCCAGCATTGCCCTTATCATCGAACACAGTTCCCACGACAGTAACTACCGCGGTTTGTTTTCCGTCCACCGGCACAAATGAAAGAACCTCATTCGGCACCTCCAGCGCTGTTGAGAGCATCAGTCCTTTGGCTGGAGTGTTTAGGTAACTTAGGGTCAGCGAAACTGGCAGGTCGCGAGCCGGGTATGGACCGAGCATCACTTTTCGCAGCTCTGCTGCCGGAGACGTCACCGCTTCGTTTTCCTTTTTTCCCTTCGCGGCCTTCTCGGCTTTCGCCGTCATCGCGTTCTCGGGCTCGCGATCGAAAAAACCACGCCGCACCTGAACGGTTAAATCAGGCCTTCCCACAACCTTCACATCAATCCGCCGAAACTTGCTCTGTTGCGATTCGCGTTCGGGCTTCCAGGCGAGCAGGTAGTAGGTTGAAGTTTCCTTCAAGGCGCGACTCAAACCTGGCCCAAGCGAGTTTGCGTTAAAGACAGCTCTTCCGCCTGTGTCTCCAGCCAGTGCATTCATAGCGTCTTGTGATGCCAAGAGTTCTCCCCTGTTGGCGCGGTCCAAACGTCCGGACATATCAAAGCCAGACGGGTTGCTAATGTCGTTTAGGGTGGCCACCAAGCCGCGCGCGTCCATTGAATAGATGACTACGCCGCTGCGCGCCGCCGCGCTCGTGATTCGTTGCAGCCTGGTGCGTGAGTCGGAATTGCGGTCGTCGAGAAAGAAACCAGCCGAGATAAAAAATAATAGCTTGCGGCCGGGCAGGTTGTTTGCGGATCGAACCAGACTCTCGAGTCCTACCAGCGTGTTAGTGGTAACTGCGCTACCTTGCTGCGCCGTTGCCTGTGACCGAGCATTTACAATTGACTCGGCAATTTCACTTGTCATTCCCGGGTTGACTCGCATAGCTTCCGCGATGAGGTAATCTTTGATCTCATAGTCGTTATTCATCACTAGCAACGCCTGGTACTCAGTGATCGGCGGGCGGTCAGAATCGCGGACCGAATAAGGACGAAACTTGAGGCGTCCAAGCGCGGCGCGAAGCACGGCCTTGTTGTCGGTGAGTTGTTGCAGAAAACCAATCTGGCCACTGGCAGAGGCGATCGCAACCTCGTCGTTCTGGCCCATCTCGTCATCGATGAAGCGCGTGATCAGTTTCTGCGTCATCTGCAGGGCAGCAAGATCTAGGTGCAGATCGTCCACGTAGAAGAAGATGGGCCGGCCGCGATCCAGCGGCGCAGGGGCGGTAGGTCCGTTCGCGTTTGGCTGGGTTGCAGAGCCGCGCGCCGCAGCGATCTGCGTTTCTTCGTTGCTACTTCCGGCCGTGATCCTTTCGAAGAACTCAATCGGCTTAGGTGTTCCATCTATCCGCAGTTCAAAGTCGCCACTCTTCAAACCATTCACGAAGCGACCCTGCTTGTCGAAAACCATGACGTCGGTTTGCACCAACTGGGTATAGATGCGCAGGACGTCGGACTGGTCCTGGTTCGGCTGACTTTTCGTGGCCTGCGGAACTTGAGGAGTTTGCCCGTGCCCAACAGGCGAGACCGCCAACAGCAAAATCACTGGGCTAACAGTCAGGCAAGCCAGTGCCACAGACCTTACCTTCTTGATCATGGACCACTTTGGCGACATATTTCCGCAACGCATGCTGGCAAGTTAAGGGGAGACATTGCTACGGGGCAGCCAGGAAAGCAGGCCTGATATGGACTTCAAAATCGCGCGAATGGCTGTCGCGGTTAATATGTATCAAACCGCAGGCGCGGTGCAACCTGAAAACTTTAGGCGCCGATCGTTCGTATCAAACGGTTCAACAGAACGAATAACCAAACCGCCGCATCTGAACCCGAAGTCTTAATCTGCTTGCGAGAGAAAACTGGATAAATGACAAACGGTCTCCCAACTGTCTCAATAGACCATATAACCAAGAGCTTTGGTGAATTTACGGCGGTAAGCGAACTCAGTCTCGCCGTCTATCCCGGCAGAATCTACGGCTTGCTGGGCCCAAATGGCGCTGGAAAAACAACGACCATCAGGATGATTGTCAACATAACGGCCCCTGATTCCGGTGAGATAAAAGTATTCGGCCAGCAAATCACTCCGGAGCTGCAGGACCGCATTGGTTACTTGCCTGAGGAGCGCGGGCTCTACAAGAAGATGAAGGTTGGAGACCAAATCAAATACTTTGCGGCGCTCAAGAACGTCACCGCCAAAGAAGCGGAGCAGCGCGTGGATCGCTGGCTCGCGCGTTTGAAGTTAACGGAATGGAAGGGCAAGAAAGCCAGCGAACTCTCGAAAGGCATGCAACAGAAAGTTCAGTTCATAAACGCAGTCATCCACGAACCCGAGTTACTGATACTCGATGAGCCTTTTTCCGGTTTGGATCCGTTGAATGTGGAAGTCTTGAAGGAAGTCATCCTCGAATTGAAGGCTGCCGGCAAGACCATCATTTTCTCCACCCATCAAATGGAGGTTGCGGAAAAGATTTGCGACGACATCTGCCTGATCAATCGCTCGCGCAAAATCCTGGACGGCAGCATCAGGGAAGTGAAGCGCGCGTTTAGTCGCAATGCCGTGGCCCTGCGCCTGGTGGGTGGTGAATCCGTTCTCGAAGATCGCAACCTACTCAGCAAGGTGAAGCGCGACAGTGACGGTATCGAGGGTTTGCTGGCCGAGGGCGCTACATCTCAAGCGCTCCTCAAAGAGTTGATTGCTGCCGGTGCAACAATTGAGCGGTTCGAAATGATCGAGCCCAGCCTGCACGACATTTTTATCGAAAAGGTTACGGAGAACGCATGAACAAATTGTTAGCGATAATCAAGCGTGAGTATCTACAGCGCGTACGCACCAAGTTCTTCTTAGTCATGACGGTGCTGGGACCACTCATGCTCGTCGTGTTTACGATTATCCCCGGTCTGCTCTTTAACATGAAAACCGGCGACACGAGAATAGCAATCATTGATCAGACCCAGGGCGCCAAGCTGTACGAACCGATCCGTATCGAGTTATTGAAAGAGGATGATGAGGAAGAAAACGTCAACCAGCCGGCAGTAGCCGAATCAGTCCGTCAAAATCCGAAGGACCGAATGGAGAACGCAGGCAAATCTGTCATGGGAAGTTTCCGCGTCGAAGAGGCGAAGCTCAACAGCCGGGCGCTTGGAGACGTCAGGCACGAACTAAACGCGCGCATTGGTCGGAATGAGCTGGATGGTTATCTGGTTATCCCTCCGGACATTCTGGATAACAGTGAAAGCAAAACGGCGTATTACGGACGCAATGTTGGAGATGTGGTGACTAGTGGACAAATTCAGGATCGCCTCAATGCCGCGGTGCGCCGGCAGCGATTGATTGCGGGCGGAATAAAGGATGAAGACGTCGATGCATTATCGAGGTCTGTCGGCGTGGCGAATTATCCGGTTAACGAAAAGGGGCAGGAAGGCGCGGAAGACTCAGGGGCCGGGTTTGCCTTGGTTTTCATAATTGCGTTTTTGATTTACATGACCGTGCTGCTCTACGGCCAGGTTGTGCTGGGTGCGATCGTTGAGGAGAAGGAAACACGCATTGCCGAAATTCTCTTCTCCTCTGTGCGACCTTTCTACCTGATGCTGGGTAAATTGATCGGCGTCTCGCTGATGGCACTCACGCAACTCGGAATTTGGGTGGCGGCCTTCGGCGTAGTCGCGGCTTATGTCTTGCCCGGTCTCGCTGCGAGGGGTACGGACGTGAACCTGCCACACCTGCCGCCCGTGTTCTTTGTCTATTTCTTCATGTTCTTTGTCCTGGGATATTTTATTTACGCAACCATCTACGTGCTGGTCGGCTCAATGGTTACCACTACACAGGAGGGCGGGCAGATGGCGATGCCGATCGTGTTTCTGTTGATGGCTGGCTTGTACCTGGCCTTTCCGGTTATCCGGGCGCCAAATTCCTCGTTCGCTTTCTGGGTATCGATGGTTCCATTCTTTTCCCCCATCACGATGCTGGTCCGCATCGTTTCGCAAACGCCGCCCTTCTGGCAGATCGCCCTTTCGTTCGGCATCGGGTGTGTGACCGTTGTGCTCTTGCTGTGGCTGGCTGCGCGAATCTACCGCATCGGCATGTTGATGTATGGGAAGAAAGCGACGATTCCGGAAGTCGCGGGTTGGGTAAGACAGAGCTAGGAGCAGGAGGCAGGAGCAGGAGGCAGACGGCAGGAGCACGATTGATGATCGCTCCTCAAATCGGATTCCTTCCTCCGGCCGTCTGCGCCTGACTAGAGATATGGCTATCGAGGTCGAAAAGAAGTATCGACTCACGAAGAAGCAGCGCGCCGATGTCTTGCTTCGTTTACCGCGGATCGGCGCCAAGCGAAAGGGCGAAGAGTTTGAAGTGAACACGCTCTACGCGGGCAACGATCTCGATCTGGGTCGTGCGGTGTTGCGTCTGCGTCGGATCGGCAAGCGCGCCATACTCACCTACAAGGAACGCTTCCCGTCGCGCTCCGACATAAAGCAGCAACGCGAAGATGAAACCCAAGTTAACGATCCAGACGCGATGGAGTTGATCCTTGAGGCGCTCGGTTTCACACCGGGTTTGATTTATGAAAAGCACCGCGAGACGTGGACGTTGGGGAAGGCAGAGATTGTAATTGACGAGTTGCCTTTTGGGTTGTTCATGGAAATCGAAGGACCCGAACAGGACATCCGCGACATTGAAAGCAAACTCGCCATCAAACGTTTGCGAAGCGAGCCAGCCACCTACCCACAACTCACGGCTCAGAAGGGAAAGAACCGCGACGGTGTAATCGAGGCGCGCTTTCCTGCACGCACGTCCAACCGCCAAGCCGCCAAGGGCGCCAAGTAAAGACCTCAGAACAGTAAATTAGGAACAGGTATTCCTAATCTAACTACATCAGTCGCTCTCTTATCGTGGCGCTCCTGGCGCCTGGGCGGTTTGTCTTTGCCCAAAGAAAAAGCGGCCTCGCCCCAATTGGAGCGAAGCCGCTTTGGTACTGCCGAGAGCGGGGAACTGGATTACATCCCCATACCGCTCATGCCGCCCATACCGCCCGGCATCGCCGGACTTCCCTTATCTTCATCGGGAAGCTCCGAAACCATCGCTTCCGTAGTCAACATGAGACCAGCGATTGAAGCGGCGTTCTGCAACGCCGTACGAGTTACTTTGGCAGGGTCGATAACACCAGCCTTGACCAGGTCCTCGTAAACTTCAGTCTGCGCGTTGAAGCCGAAGCTGTCGTTCTTCTCGGAACGAACGCGCTCGACAACGACAGCGCCTTCTTTGCCGGCGTTCTGAACGATCTGACGTAGCGGCTCTTCGAGCGCGCGACGTACGATGTTCACGCCAATCTGCTCGTCCGGATCGCCCTCGCCGTCCTTGCTAATCAGGAACTTTTCGAGCACTTTCGCTGCTCGAACCAGGGCCACACCACCACCGGGAACGATGCCTTCCTCGACGGCCGCGCGTGTTGCGTGCATTGCATCCTCAACTCGCGCCTTCTTCTCCTTCATCTCCGTCTCCGTCGCAGCGCCCACCTTAATTACAGCGACGCCACCGACGAGCTTCGCGAGACGCTCTTGCAGTTTCTCGCGATCGTAATCGGAAGAAGTTTCTTCGATCTGCGCTCGCAGGGTCTTAACGCGACCTTCGATGTCGCTCTGCTTGCCGGCGCCTTCGACGATGGTAGTGTTGTCTTTGTCGATCGTGATCTTCTTGGCGCGGCCAAGATCTTCAAGCTTGACGTTTTCGAGCTTGATTCCCAGGTCCTCGCTGATCACCTTGCCACCGGTCAGGATCGCGATGTCTTCGAGCATCGCCTTGCGACGATCGCCGAAGCCTGGAGCCTTGACGGCCGCGATGTTCAATGTGCCGCGCAGCTTGTTGACAACCAGGGTCGCTAAGGCTTCGCCTTCGACGTCTTCAGCGATAATCAGCATCGGCTTGCCCATCTTGGCTACTTGCTCGAGCAGCGGCAGCAGATCCTTCATCGAGCTGATTTTCTTTTCGTGAATAAGGATGAGCGGATTCTCTAGCGTTACTTCCATGCGCTCCGGATCGGTTACAAAATAAGGACTGAGATAGCCGCGGTCAAACTGCATTCCTTCGACCACCTCGAGCGAAGTCTCCATCGTCTTCGACTCTTCAACCGTGATCACGCCATCTTTGCCAACCTTGTCCATTGCCTGGGCAATGATATTGCCGATGGTTGCATCGCCGTTTGCGGAAACGGTCCCGACCTGGGCAATCATGTCGCCTTTCACGTCTTTCTTGAGGCGCTTGATTTCTTCCACAGCGCGCTCAACCGCTTTGTCAATGCCGCGCTTGAGCGCCATCGGATTTGCCCCGGCGGCAACGGTCTTCACGCCTTCGCGGAAGATCGCCTGTGCGAGCACGGTTGCAGTGGTAGTACCGTCACCAGCGACATCGGATGTCTTGGAGGCGACTTCACGAACCATCTGCGCGCCCATGTTTTCCAGAGAGTCTTTGAGTTCGA
>JBDUAQ010000099.1:0-11541 GCA_040004575.1 bacterium | reverse complement strand
ATCTTCGTGGCGGCTGACCGCATTAACTACCCCACCGATGGCGTTGCTTCCATAAAGGATCGTTCCCGGACCTTTTACTACTTCGATTCGCTCAAGCGCCAAGACATCAATCGGTTCGGCGTGATTTTCGGACTGTGACGCGATCGAGCCGACTCGCAATCCGTCTGTAGTAATCAGAACGCGGTCGCCGTCGAAACCTCGAATTACAGGACGCGAACTTGCAGGAGTTGCGCTGCGTTTGTTCACGCCTGGTTCGTCTATTAACGAGTCAGCAAGACCGCCGTTGTTACGCTCTAAGATCTTGTTTGCGTTAACTGTTTCGGTTGGTTGAATCGCTGCAAACGAGGATTCTTTGCTGCCCGTCGCTGTTACAACTACCTGTGCCCTGGGACCAGTCAGACTCATTTGAAAATCCACGTGGGCCGTCATCGCCCCAACCATTACCAGGTTCTTCGCCAAATCAACAAAGCCCTCCTGGTGAGCAATGATTGTGTAACGCCCAGGCGGTATATCGGCGAATTCATAGTTACCTTCTGAATCGGTAACGACGTTACGATTGAGTTGAACTAGGCGCACAGTTGTATTCCCGAGCGCCGTCCCGCCGTCTCCCAAGGTAACTTTCCCGGTAATCTTTCCGCTTGTTTGAGCAGATAGCGAAGCTGGAAATAACAGCACGATCGCAAACAACAGCAATATGAGTCTGGAGTGTTTCATGTTTTTCACCTGGCTTTCTGCGCGAAGGCTAGCAGACATTGGAACTACTACCAGCGGTCGTTCTAGAGGATGGCCCTGGTTGGCAAGCGCGCGCAGCACTCAGCTGTTTTGAACTGGGAGTCAGGAGATGAAACGGGACGAGGTGGGACAGGCATTTCTGCCTGTCCCTTGCCGCTGGATAGAAATGTGAGGGACAGACAGGAATGTCTGTCCTACTGTCCTACCGATAGTCAGGGTAAACGATGCGGGCACTGAAGCTGCCGCTGTTATCGCTGTAGTTGTCATCGTTGACCGTTAGGTAGAGTCGCCCATCGACCGGAGTGGTGAAAGTTAGCCGGCTGCCAACGAAGAACGGTTGCGACGTTTGGCCGTTGGTCGAAACGATGTAACCAATCAAAGCGCCAACGCCCACAGTGGGCACCGGATAAGTCGTGGCGCCAAAAACTCCTGCGGCGCCCTGTCGCCCACCTTCAGGTGAAACTACGCCGGCACGGCGGCCGGCGGTAACGTTCCCGCTGGCGGTTATTGTTACCTGATCGCCATTACGCAGATCGATACCTGTATCCGCGCCGCGCGGTTGATTGCCGGACACCTCAACGACCTTCTCTAACGTCCGATTGTTCCGGCGTGGTCCAGAGGGGTTCGGATTATAGCCCGGCTCTCGCGAACGAGTGGCCGCGGGCCCAGCGCTCGACTCGTCTGGAAGACCAAACGGATCGTAGGCATCGTCGTTGTTGGGATTGCGATTGTCGTCAGCTCTCGTCATTGCGGTTAGATCAATCGCTCGACGAATCTGAGCTCTGAAGACTCCGCGAGCGTCGTTATAGGCACTGCGATTCGCGGTCAGATAGAGACGTCCATCGCGGTCTGCTACGAACTCGCGGCTGGCGCCGATCTCGATAATGGGCGAGTCGTAGTCGTTACCGATGACGCCGATGAGTTCGCCTTCCGCCGCTCGCGGCAGTGGCGCATTGGGATCTGTCGTGCTCAGGCCCGCTGGCGTAATCCGCATGCGGCCCGCGTAGATTGTTCCTGAGGCGTCAACTCTCACTCGCTCACCGCGTTTGAGATCAACGCCGCTATCAATCCAGTTTGATTGCAGCGCGACGTCGACGGTGCGCGTTTGATAACGAGCATCGTCAAGCGAGCGGCCATCAATTTCGATGCGCTCGATGTCGCGTGGCCGGAGGAAAATCACTTCGCCTGCGGTGACACTGCGGGTTGTAGCCGTTGTGTTGCTGGGAAAGTTCGATTGGTTGCGATCGTTCGAAGGATTGATGGTGATGGTAGCGTTCGAGGTCAACTGGATCGCAAACCGGCCATTAACGAACCCGAGCACGTTGCCTCGCAACGTTGTACCCCCGCGCAGATAGATCGTATCGGCGGCAGCAATAGAAACAGAACCCAGGATGATAAACAGAACTAGTACTAGTCTTTTCATAGTCGTTTCCTCACGTTATGTCCGGGGGGCGAAAATCTCAGGAGAGTGTGTAATTTGCAGGGGCTGTCTTCGGTACATTGGAAGGGTACACCGAAGAAGGACCATCGGCAAGTTGGCAGATCGGAGGGTACTGATGCAGTTTGACTAAAACTAACGATGATCGAAGTCCCGCAATCACGTCCGCTGTGACATGACACTACGCGGATGCTAATCTAAACCGCATCACTACCGATTGGACCCTCAAGCGTTGATCAATGACGAATCATTTCGGTCCGTCCGGCGGCTTCACCGTTACCGCCGGCACATTCTGGTCGCGCACGAGCTGGTTAAACACCGGCACGTCTGTCTTCATGATCTGGGCCAGCTTAGCCAACTGCGCATCGATTTGTACGACCAGTTCCTCGTAAACCGCATACGACTGATCAGTCGGCGCAGCATCAGCGCTCTGCACCACGCCGGCTAACGCCGCCAGCTTGTTATTGAGCCGGATGGGAAAATTCAAAGGATCCTGACTGCTCCGGTTTTTCGTTTGATACAAACTCTCTTCCACGCTCGTCAGGTTCTTCTTCAACGATGACGCCGCATCATTGATCACTTTGTAGCTCGGCTGGCCGGCAACTCTCTTCAGGAGATCGTCGACCTGTTTGCGCACGTCGCGAATCTGAATGATCGCGTTGTGCGTTTCCGTAACCTTGTCGCGGATCTTCAAGCCCAGCTCGAGTTGTTTCGCGTAGTCAGCCGCTGAAGCGGACAAGCGCGGATCGGCTTTCACTTCAAAATTCTGGCTGGTCGTCTGTCCATCGATAGTAAGCCTGACTTGATACATCCCCGGCACCACGCGTGGCCCGCGCATCTCGCCCGACCACAAAATCATTCCTGGAAAACGAACTGACTCGGCATAGCGCAAGTCCCAAACGAAACGATTCAGCCCGACATCGGTTGTCACACGCGGCGTGCGTCCCCCGCCAAAACCTTCCGACTCTTCACCAGATGGAGCTTGCGGCTCCTCAGGTGGCGTGGTCACTTGAGCTGCACCTGGCGTGGGAGTTGGTGAAGCTGCCGCCCCGGCCGCAGGTGACGCCGCGGGTGATGGCTGCGCGACTGCCGGGGCCTTCGCCGCTTTGCCGGTAAACTTTTGAATCGACTTACCAGACGCGTCGAAGAATTCCAACACCACGTCGGTAGTCGGTTTCGATTTTAGCGAGTAGTAAACAACCGCGCCGTTACCTGGATTGCGTCCAATCGTTGCCGTGGCGGGCAGCGGCGGAGTGCCACCGTTCATGCGGTATGGATTCTCCGGCTGAAATAGTTTCGTTTGCTTCACCGCATTCATGCCGCCGGCATCCATCAATTGGTGAATGAGCGGCAGGTCGTCAAAGATGTAGAACGAACGTCCCTGTGTGGCCGCAACCAAATCCTGCTCACGTTTCTGAACTGCCAGATCGGTGATGGGAACCACGGGAAGACCAAACTGCATCGACTGCCAGTTCGCGCCGTCGTCAAACGAAACGTAGAGACCGGTTTCGGTTCCGGCGTAAAGCAGCCCGCGCTTGTTTGGGTCCTCGCGGATGACGCGCGTAAACGCCGTGGCCGGAATACCGTTGGTAATTTTCTTCCAGGTCTTGCCGGAGTCGCTCGTCTTGTAGAGATAGGGCTTGTAATCGTCCCACTTGTACATCGTCGCAGCGACGTAAGCAGTAGCCGGATCATGCGGCGAGGCTTCGATGGAGTTGATCTGGATCCACTCAGGCATCAGGTCTTTTGGCGGCGTTACATTGTTCCAGTTTTTTCCGCCATCGCGCGTCAACTGAACTACGCCATCATCCGAGCCTGTCCAGATAACACCTTGCTGAACTCCGGACTCAATTACCGTAAAGATCGTGCTGTAGTACTCAACGCTGGTGTTGTCTTTTGTGATTGGACCGCCGGACGCGCCCTGCTTTGTTTTGTCGTTTCGCGTCAGGTCAGGACTGATCACTTCCCACGTTTGTCCCTCGTTCGACGAGCGAAAGAGGACATTGCCACCGGTGTAGATAGTGTTCGGATCGTGCGGCGAAAAGAGAAGGGGAAAGTTCCACTGAAACCGGTACTTCAAAACATCGGCGCCCGCGCCCATCGGATTGTTCGGATAAGGCGACACATCGCGCAGTTGGCCGGTGTGATGATCGTAGCGGGTAATTAAGCCACCATACGAACCGGCAAAAACAATTTGTGAATCTTTCGGCGAGGGCGCGATCCAGCCAGACTCACCACCGCCGATGTCGTACCAATCAGTCCGCGTGATGCCAAAATCTGTGTTGCGGCTGGCGATACGCACCGTTGAATTGTCCTGCTGCGCGCCGTAGACGTTGTAGGGAAAATCATTGTCGAGTGTCACGCGATAAAACTGCGCCGTCGCCTGGTCCTGTTCTGTCCAACTCTTACCGCCGTTGAACGAAACGTTGGCGCCGCCGTCATTGCTCTCGATCATGCGACCGGGATCGTCGGGTGCGATCCACAGATCATGATTGTCGCCGTGCGGAACTGAGATTCCGGTGAACGTCTTGCCGCCATCGTTCGATTTGTAGAAGCCAGTGTTCAGCACGTAAACCGTGTCGGCGTTTTTCGGGTCAGCGTAAATGCGCGAGTAGTACCAGGCGCGCTGCCGCAGGTTGCGCTGATCGTTGGTCTTCGTCCAGGTTTTGCCGGCATCATCGGAACGAAACACGCCGCCGTCTTCTGCTTCGATGATGGCCCACAGGCGATCGGAATTCGCCGGCGAGACCGTGATGCCAACGATCCCAATCATGCCTTTGGGTAAACCAGCGTTCCGAGTTATTTCTGCCCAGGTGTCGCCGCCGTCAGTAGATTTGAAAATTCCGCTGCCGGAGCCGCCGCTCTCGAGCGTCCAGGGTTTTCGGTAAACTTCCCAAAAGCCGGCGTAGAGAATGTTGGCGTTGGTAGGATCGATTATGAGGTCACTGGCCCCTGCCTTGTCGCTGCGATAGAAGATCTTCTGCCACGTCTTGCCGCCGTCCTTCGAACGAAACACGCCCCGCTCCGCATTCGGCGCCCAGACGTGTCCCTGCGCGGCGACGTAGACGATGTCCGGATTTTTTGGATGCACGCGGATGCGAGAAATCTGGCGCGTATCTTCGAGGCCTACGCGTTTCCAGGTCTTGCCCGCGTCCGTTGATTTGTAGACGCCGTCGCCGTGCGAAACGTTTCCGCGTATCGGCGATTCGCCCATGCCTACGTAGATCGTGTTGGGATCGGAGTCAGACAAACCAATCGCACCCACCGAGCCGGTGCCGAAAGCTGAACCATCAGTGATCGGTTCCCAGTTAATGCCCCCATCCGTCGTTTTCCAAACGCCGCCGCCAGTGCCCCCAAAGTAATAGACCAGCGGCTGCGATGCGACGCCAGCCACGGCTGTCGATCGGCCACCGCGAAACGGACCGATCAAGCGCCACTGTAGTGCCTTGAATGGATCGGCATCGTTCGCGGCCGGCGTGTTGGTTGCAGTAGGCTGTTCCTGTGCTTGCGTCGGAGTCGAAACTACAAGCACGGCAAGCACGAAGAGGGTCAGCAAAAAGGCAGACGCACGACCTTTATCGGGGCAGGTCTTGAACATTATCTTAGACTCCTTTAACTTTGGCGCATTAGAACTTTAGGGACGGCTGCGAATAATATCAATTCGAGTAGTCTTCTGTCTTGTTCACGGTTCAGTCAAAGGTAGCTTGAATGCGATTTCTCTGTGGGAACTCTGGGTTCTCTGTGCCTCTGAGGTGAGTGGCTCTCAGGCTTTCATTCACCACGAAGACACAGAGAACACAAAGATTGCACAGAGAGATCAAGATAAGGAACTGCTATGACCTCTCGCATCGCGCAATTTGTTTTCCTGCTGACGGTATCGATCATTACTCCTTCCCTTTACGCGCAAACGCCGATCGTTTCTGAAAGTTTCTATTCAGCGATGCAGTGGCGCTGCATCGGTCCGCATCGTGGTGGGCGCGTGCTGGCCGTGTCCGGCGTGCGCGGCGAGCCGGACACTTTTTACTTTGGCGCGGTTGCAGGCGGAGTTTGGAAGACTACGGACGCAGGCCAGACCTGGAAACCGATCTTTGATAGTCAACCCGTTGCCTCTATTGGCGCGCTCGCAGTCTCTAATTCTGATCCAAACGTCATCTATGTCGGCACCGGCGAAGCGGACATGCGTTCCGATATTACTTACGGAGCGGGGATGTACAAGTCGGTCGACGCCGGCAAGAGTTGGTCGTACATCGGGCTAAGCGAGACGCGACAGATTGGCCGCGTCTTGATCGATCCCAAGGATTCCGACGTGGTGCTCGTCGCCGCGCTTGGCCACGGGTTTGGTCCCAACGCACAGCGCGGCGTTTATCTCACTACTGACGGCGGCAAGACCTGGACCCGTGTCCTTTCCAAAGATGAAAACACCGGCGCGATCGACTTGGCGTTCGATCCTGATAACTCGCGCACGGTTTACGCTTCGCTTTGGAATGTGCGCCGCCCACCCTATGTCACCTACGCGCCCATCACTGGTCCGGGTGGCGGAATCTACAAATCAACCGACGGCGGCGCGACCTGGAAACAGATCACAGGTCATGGCCTGCCAACCGGCAATCTCGGGCGGATAGGTTTGGATGTGGTCGCCGGTCAGCGCGGCAAACGCGTCTTTGCATTGATTGATGCCGGCACCTCGAGTGGACTCTACCGCTCGGACAACTCCGGCGAAGATTGGATCCTGATGAGCGCCGACGCGCGTATCGTTAGTCGCGGTTGGTATTTCGGCGAAGTGCGCAGCGACCCGAAGAACCCTGATCTCGTCTACGTTTCCAACGTCTCGCTCTATCGATCGAGCGATGGCGGCAAGAACTTCAAAGCCATTAAAGGCGCGCCCGGCGGCGACGATTATCACGCGCTCTGGATTGATCCTGAGAATCCACAACGAATGATTTCAGGAGTCGATCAGGGAACAATCATCACGGTCAACGGAGGGCAAACCTGGAGCAGTTGGTACAACCAGCCAACCGCCCAGTTTTATCACGTCGCTGTTGATAATCAGTTTCCCTACTGGGTCTACGGCGCGCAACAAGACAGCGGCACTGCCGCGGTCGTCAGCCGCAGCGACTACGGACAAATAACATTTCGCGATTGGCATCCGATCGGCGCGGACGAGAGTGGTTACATCCTTCCCGATCCGGTAAACCCGCAGATTGTTTACGGCGGCAGCACGAGCGGCGATCTTTATCGCTTCGATACCAAGACTGGACAAGTAAGGGAGGTATCTCCCACCCCGACTCAACTCGGAGCGAAAGTGAAGCATCGTTATCCCTGGACTTCGCCAATTACCTTTTCGTTCCAGGTACCGCAGGCGATCTACCTGGCATCGCAATTTCTAATGAAGACCGCCGACGGCGGCAACAATTGGAAAATTATTAGTCCAGATCTCACGTTGCGCCCCGGTGAAAAAGAAGAGGACGCGCAGGGCGTTATCTATACGATTGCTCCGTCACCCATTGCGGGCGGTACAATTTGGATCGGAACGGACAACGGCCTGGTGCACTTGACGCGAAACGATGGCCAAACCTGGACCGAGGTTACACCACCAAGCCTGCCACCCTGGAGCATGATCAGTCTCATCGATGCTTCTCCGCATGATGTGGCGACAGCCTATGCGGCAATTGATCGTCACCAAATGGACGACATCGCGCCGCACATTTATCGCACTCACGATTTCGGCAAATCGTGGACGAAGATCACCAACGGAATTCCGCCAAGCGCTTACGTTCATGCCGTACGCGAAGATCCCATTCGCAAGGGTCTGCTATTTGCCGCAACCGAACTCGGAGTCTACGTTTCTTTCAACGACGGCGGACTGTGGCAACCATTGCAACTCAATCTTCCCGTCACGCCAGTGCGCGATGTCGTGGTTAAAGGTAACGATCTTGTTATCGCCACGCATGGACGTTCCTTCTGGATTCTCGACGACATATCGCCGCTGCGCGAGTTGAACGCCGCGACTACTGCCGCGAGTATTCACCTGTTTCACCCGGCAACGGCGATTCGAGTTCGCAAGAATGTGGCTCACGACACGCCACTGCCGCCCGAGACACCGGCGGGAAAGAACCCTCCGGCGGGCGCGATCGTTGACTACAGTTTGCAATCCGTTCCGCCGGGAGAAGTGACACTTGAGATTCTTGATAGCGCCGGCAAGCTGGTCAGAAAATATTCGAGCAACAACGAACAAAGGAAGATTGACGAGACACAATCGTTTCCTACGTATTGGTTCAACCCGCCCGCGCCGTTATCAAAGCACACGGGCCTGAATCGCTTCGTTTGGGACTTGCGTTATGAGCGACCGCAAGCGTTGCGTTATGGATACAGCATCGCCGCGGCTTATGGGGAAGACGCGATCATGCAGCCAGAAGGGCCGCTGGTCTTGCCCGGCACCTATCAGGTGAAACTGACGGTCGATGGTCACAGCTACACGTCTCCCCTCGAAGTGAAAATGGATCCGCGGGTTCGCGTGTCTGCGCTCGCTTTGGGCCAACAACTTGCGCTCGAGATTAAAGTCAACGACGCGCTGAAGCAGAGCTTCGACGCTGTGCAACAAATCAAAGACCTGCGCGCTCAGTTGAAGGGACTGCAAAGCAAACTGAACTCCGATGCAAGCGCGAAGCCCATACTAGATGATATCGCCGCGCTGGATAAGAAAGCGGCTGAGCTGGTGGCAGTGGAGCAAACGTATCCGCCAGTCGGCATAGTGTCGGCGGCGTCTTTGAACGGCGCGCTCGGATCGCTGGTAGTCCTGGTGGACGGTGCAGACGCGGCGCCGACAGCGCAGGCCGCCAGTGCGTTCGGAACATATAGGAGACTTCTCGATCAGGAATTGGCGAAATGGGCGACGTTGCAAGCGAGAGATTTGTCGGCATTGAATACGCTACTCGAACAACGACAACTGCCTCCCATTACTATCAAGTGAGTCCGATGACGTTGGGCGTTAGCTGAACCTTTTAAGAGGTGCGGTATGCCTTCTCCACTCGACCTGCGAGATACGATCCTTGGCGCGTGGCAGACCAATAATCGAGTAACGATTTTTCTGGTCGAGCATCTGCCTGCGGAACTCTGGGACGCCAAGGTGCCAGGAGCACCGCGTCGCACCATCCGGATGCTTGCCGGTCACATTCACAATGCTCGGTGTATGTGGATCAAGACGCTCGGCAAAGAGCATGGCATCGCAGTGCCGCGGAGCGTCGATCGATACAAGGTGAAACCCGAAGGTCTGATCCGAGCGCTGGAGCGCAGCAGTACGGGCATGTTGAGCCTCTTAAAGTTCGGCTGTGATCAAGGGGGAAGCATTCCCGCCACCTCGGCGTATGTGTGGCGTAACCTTCCCCTCGACGTTGGTCACGTTCTGGGCTATTTCGTCGCGCACGAAGGCCATCACCGGGGACAGATTGTGATGCTTGCCCGCCAATTGGGGCATCGCCTGCCGGTGGAGGTCACCGGTGGCCTTTGGCATTGGTCGAAGCGTTCCCGGGAAGTCTAGAGTTTCTTTAATCAGCAACACACTATTAGGACACCGCCGACCACTGGTAAAGATTGACAGAATACTCGGAACTAAAATAATCTCTGCTGGCCGAACCTTGGATTGTTGCGTTCTCACTTATTCGATTCATCGCTTGGCATTTTAGACAGTGTCTCAGCATTAGAAATGGTCCTATGGCGCTGAAATGAACCAGCGCCGCGCGCTTGATTCCTCAGTGGCTTGTCGAGTCTAAAACCGGGAGAAGCTTCACTCTGCGTCTCCTTCTCTTTTTGCACCGGAGTTAACCCAGCTCATCTCTTAAATCCCAAACCGATTTCCCCATCTGAAAGGAGAATACAATGTTAATACGTCAGCTTGCGCTGGTATCGGATACCAAGAAGGTATCCTTCTCGGCAGTCTCCCGGGTTTGTGCGGCTTTGCAGAAACAGGCAACGCGGGATCTCGCTCCTATCTGGCAAGTAAAGGCCACCGTGGATTCGTTTGCCAGGTTAGAAGATGTGCCGGTTGGCTACTGGCCAATGATCGTCACTGATCAGGATCTCGGCAACGCAGCCGGCATCCACGAGGACAGGGAGGGGCAACCGTTTGCGCTGATCAAATTTGATAATGGATGGTCGCTTACAGCCAGCCACGAATGCTGCGAGATGCTGGTTGACCCGTTTGGCAATCGGATGATGGCGGGTCAATCCCCTATAAAGAACCAGGGCAGGGTGGAGTTTCTGGTGGAGGTTTGCGACCCAAGCGAGGACACTCCTTTCGCCTATCGCGTAAACGGCATAGTGGTTTCAGACTTCTATACGCCAAACTATTTTGATCCGGTTAGCTCGACCGGCGTTCGCTATAGTTTCACAGGCGCAATCAAGGCGCCGCGCCAAGTGCTCAAGGGCGGATACCTGAGTTGGCATGATCCAATTTCGGATCATTGGTTTCAGGAAACTTTTTTCAGCGGTTCCAAACCAGGCTTCCGGGATATTGGAAAACTGACTGCGCAACAAGGCGAGAACCTGCGAGCGATGCTCTATTCCCGCACGCCCGAGCGTTACAAACCGAAGCGTTTCGCGGCGAGCGATGTAACTTCGGCTCGAGCTTCGATGCAGGCACACAAGGAGGCGGCCGCGGCAAGAGCTGGCGCGCTGCGCGAAAGAATGGCGGCCGTGATCAAAGGATCAGGTGTGCGCTCACAATCAGGCAAAAAGAGGCAGCTAAGGTAGGAGGGGCTGGGCTTGCCCTGCTTGCCTGGCGCTTCGACGCAATCTAGACTGGGTTTGTAATATGAGGAGGTAGTATGGAAGACGACGATGAGGCGGCCCGGAAGGCGCGAGCCGATTCCTTAAGACAACAGATCGCGAGTCTGAAGCTTAATCAAACCAAACCCGCTCAGCCCGCCGAAGAGGATTCTGAAACCGACAGCGGCGTCTCTGATTTGAAAAAAAACGCGACGAACAAAGAAACTCCAGCAAAAGAGAGCCCGAGGGAATTTGTCCATCGCCGGATGAGGGAGCTGGAAAAGAAAAATTAACGACGATTGCTCGATGGTTGAAGGTCCAATTTGATCTCCGGCTTACGCGGAGAGCAAGTTGGCCTTCGGCCATTATTTTCTGCTCAAACACAATTGTTAATCGGAACCATCCAACAAATCTGGCGTTACCCGGTGAAGTCGATGGCCGGCGAGAGACTGGTTGACTGCACCGTCGGACCGCTCGGCCTGCCCGGAGACCGCGGCTGGGCGATCAGAGATGAAGAGAAAAGCGAAATTAAAACCGGCACACGCATCCCACTGCTGATGCAATGCGCGTCCTGTTATCTGGACAAACCCGCTGACGATACTATCCCG
>JBDUAQ010000098.1:0-11570 GCA_040004575.1 bacterium | reverse complement strand
ACGCCGTTGCTTGATCGGTAACTCAGCCTGAAAGCCTCACAGCCAAGGATTAGCAAGTCAAATTAATTAAGCTCGAGGTTGGGAAGGTTGGCTTGCCCCCGCTCCTGACCGGCATCTAGCGGGGTTCTGTATCCGGATCGTAGGTGTCGTCGAGGGTTTTGTCTTCTTCGAGCAATGGTAGTTCGATAGTTATCCGTTCGCTAGATGGTTCTTCCAATTCGTTACCGCTAAAACGTGCCAGGATAACCGTAATATTGTCCTCACCACCGCGATTGTTCGCTTCAGCAATCAACTCGTCACAGGCTGCGGCCAGATCCTGATTGCTGCCGACGATGTTTTGAATGTCTTCTGAACGCAACTTGCCCGAAAGGCCATCACTACAAAGCAACAGCGTGTCGCCGCGTCTGAGCCGTATGCGGCCGGTGACCGGCGTGACGTCACCCTGCGCGCCGAGTGCCTGCAGAATCACGTTGCGAAACATGTGGGTCTCAGCTTCAGCCTCACTGATTTGGCCCACATCGACAAGCTGCTGTACTAAAGATTGATCCTTTGTCGCCAGCCGAATCTGATCCTTGCGCAACAGGTAGCCGCGACTGTCGCCAACCTGGACCAGGTCGAGCAGGTCGCCGTGGACGGCAGCGCCGGTAAAAGTTGCGCCCATGCCGGCGCAGCGCGAGTCTTCCTGGCTCTTGTCATGAATGGCGCGATTAGCGTAGACCGTCGCGTTCTTCAGACACTCGACCAGCGAAATATCCGGGTCGCACGCCTTTTCGGAATTGTTGCCCATGATCATGTCGCGCACGGAATCTACGGCCATGCGGCTGGCAACGTCCCCCGCGAGAGCGCCACCCATGCCGTCGGATACAACCAGCACGAGGCCCTTCTCGCCCAGTTCGAAGTTGCCCAGATTGGTTGGCGCGTCGTTGCCGTCCGTGGCTGTCCAGGTTTGTTGTTTGGAGAGTTCGAGGACGAGATAGTTGTCCTCGTTTCCGCGGCGAACTCGCCCTACATCGGATTTTGCGTGCAGTTCAACAATCATATGGCGAGTGAAGGCGATTCCGGAAAAGGCAAAAGTTCGCTTGGGATTCTAACCTGTTCCGAGTTTAGCTGTCACTTTCGTTTTGCTGTAACAACTTCAAATAGTGCTTAGTGCTTGATCGAGGTCGGCAATTATATCATCCGTGTCTTCGAGCCCCACAGAAACTCGTACCAACCCGTCCGTTATACCCAAACGCGCGCGTTTGTCCGCATCAACCGAGGCGTGCGTCATCGTGGCCGGATGCGAGATAAGTGTTTCTACTCCACCAAGACTTTCCGCGAGCGTGCAAAGCTTAACTGACTCAAGCACTGTACGCGCTGCTTCCAGCGAGCCAACGTCGAAGGCGACCATGCCGCCGAAACCATGTTGCTGACGTTTGGCCAAAGCATGCTGGGGATGCGATGCCGAGCCGGGATAATAAATCTTTCTGACCTTCGGATGCTCTTCGAGAAACGCGGCCACCGCGCGGCCTGACTTGTCGTGTTGTTCCATGCGCAGGGCCAGCGTTTTGGTGCCGCGCATGACGAGCCACGAATCGAAAGGCGAGAGTATGGCGCCGGCGCTGTTTTGAATAAACCCAATCCAAGCCGCGTCCTCTTCGTTATTCAATAAGACCGCGCCGCCAATCCCATCGGAGTGTCCATTCAAATACTTGGTGGTCGAGTGAACTACGATGTCCACACCAAACTCGAGCGGACGCTGCAAATAGGGCGACATGAAAGTGTTGTCGCAAACAACGCGCGCGCCGGTGCGATGTGCGATCTCCGACACCTCACGCAAATCGGTAACGATCATCACCGGGTTAGTCGGCGTCTCCACGAAAACCATTTTTGTGTTTAGCTTGATTGCCGCCTCAACATTAAGCGCGTCTGACGTGTCAACAAATGTAAACTCGAGGTTGTAATTCGCGAGCACTTTTGTGAATAGCCGAAACGTACCGCCGTAGGTGTTATCGGAAACGACCACATGTTCGCCGGCCTTCACCAGCCGCAGGGTGGCGTCGATCGCCGCCATTCCGGAAGCGAACGCATAGCCAAAGCGCGCGCCTTCCAGCGCTGCGAGATTCTGTTCCAGTGCGCTCCGGGTCGGGTTCTGCGTGCGCGCGTACTCGTAGCCTTTGTGCTTCCCGAGACCCTCCTGCGCATAAGTTGAAGTTTGATAAATAGGGACGGTAACCGAGCCAGTAGCCTCGTCAGGATCCTGTCCGCTGTGTATTGCTGTAGTTGCGAAACCCATAGTTAGTCAATCGTAAATCGTGATTCGTGAATAGTAAAACGCGCCGGGGCGGAAACGTGCTATTTGAACTGCAAGCTGCGTGGAGCGTGGCATGGTAGCCCGGGTGTCGGGCAGTGTCAATCGACGTGGATCTGGGGTTGTGAGCCACCACCGTATAACTGCTTCTCGTTGACACTACCTGCTCAGCAAGTTAATCTGTTACCCCGTGAATCACACGGACTCAAATACTCCTCCTAACCCCAAAACAAAGGCTGTCGCAATCATTCCCGCTCGCTACGATTCTGTTCGTTTGCCGGGCAAAGCGCTGCTCGAAATCGCCGGCAAGCCCATGATTTGCTGGGTTGTCGAACGTGCGCTCGCTGCCGCGAACGTCGCTCGTGCAATCGTGGCGACTGATGATGGACGAATAGTGGATGCGGTTAAGGCGGCGGGTCATGAAGCGGTGATGACGCGCGCTGATCACCGAAGTGGCACGGATCGGATTGCAGAGGTTGCCACTTCGTTGGCCGACGCTGACATTATTGTTAACGTCCAAGGCGATGAACCTTTGATCTCGCCGGTAACCATCGAGCGCGCTGTGGAAGCGATCGCGGAAGCGGGAAGCGATGCGCCGGGCATTGTTACGACGTGGGAGCCAATTGAGTCAGCCGCCGACGTTTTGAATCCTGACATAGTTAAGGTGGTGGTGGATGACCGCGAGCGGGCGATCTATTTTTCTCGTTCGCCGGTACCTTATCCGCGTGACGCTGCGCGGCGGCACGGTTCCCTCCAAGCGGCAATATTGAAAGAACCCGCGTTGCTCACTACCTTTCGCAAACATACCGGGCTTTACGTTTACCGGCGCGAAGTATTGTTGGCGTTTGCCGACTGGCCGCAGTCCGATCTGGAACGGCTGGAGTCGCTCGAGCAACTGCGCGCGCTGGAACATGGCGTGAAGATCAAAGCGATCAAGGCCATCACACCTTCAATCGGTGTGGATACTGTGGACGATCTGGAACGAGTACGTGCGATTGTTGAGGAAGAGGTTTGCAGTTTAGAGTCCAAGCTTTAGCTTGTCTCTTCCTGCCCCAGAAACCTAAAGGTTGAACTCTGAACTACTTGAATTTATGGGCGACTGGATTGGTTTAGCAGTAATTGGTTTCATTGCACTGTGCGCAGCGCTTTTTCTGTGGTGGCTTGCGAGACCGTACGACATAAGTGTCGAGGAGTTTGACAAGCGAGCCCACGAGGCGCCGAGCCTCATGAGCGCCGGTTTTGTGAGCCTGCAAAAGATTCTCGACCCGGCTACAACAAAGGCTGTTGAAGCCCAGGAAGATTTCAGGGAAGGGCGTTTCGACAGCGAACAGGCGAAGGGCGATGGACCGGAGCCGGGTGAAGAAGAAAGCAGTAAGCAGTAAGCAGAAGGCAGAGAGACGAAAGGGAATCATGACTAAATACATCTTTGTTACTGGCGGCGTTGTTTCGAGTTTAGGCAAAGGTTTGGCGGCCTCTTCCATCGGCTGCTTGTTGGAGGCGCGCGGTCTCAGCGTCTCGCTGATAAAACTCGATCCCTATATCAACGTCGACCCCGGCACGATGTCGCCGTTTCAACATGGCGAAGTTTTCGTAACGGACGACGGCGCGGAAACCGATCTCGACCTGGGCCACTACGAACGCTTCACTCATGCGCCGCTCTCGCAAGCCAACAACTGGACCACCGGCCGGATCTATCTTTCGGTAATCGAGAAGGAACGTCGCGGCGACTACCTGGGGAAAACAATCCAGGTTGTGCCGCACATCACGAATGAAATAAAAGCCGCCGTGCGCGCAGTTGCGGAGAAGGAGAACCCGGACGCGATCATTGTTGAGATTGGCGGCACGGTGGGCGACATCGAGTCGCTGCCATTTCTCGAGGCGATTCGCCAAATGGGCAACGAGGAGGGCGCGGGCAATACACTCTTTATTCACGTTACGCTTGTGCCTTACATCGCCGCGGCTAAGGAATTGAAAACCAAACCCACGCAACACTCGGTGAAGGAACTCCGAGAGATCGGTATCGCGCCAGATATTCTGTTGTGTCGCTCTGAGAAACCGCTCTCCTACGATCTGCGTTCAAAGATTGCGCTCTTCTGCAACGTAAAAGAGTCGGCCGTTATCAGCGCACAGGACGTCGACACGATCTACGATGTGCCGCTGGCATTTCATGAGCAGGGTTTGGATGAATTGATTGTCACTCAACTTGGGTTTGGCGATCGCGCGTCTAATTCGGATCTTTCCGAGTGGCGCGACCTGGTGGGAACAATACGCGAGCCTTCGGCGGGCGAAGCTTCGATTGCCATCGTTGGGAAGTATGTAGAGTTGGAAGATTCTTACAAGTCGCTGCGTGAAGCTTTGACGCACGGTGGCGTGGCCAACAATGTGCGCGTCAGCGTGAAATGGATCGAATCCGAGGAGTTGATGGATGACGACTACGAATCTCGGCTGCGCGACTTTGATGCCATTTTGGTCCCCGGCGGCTTTGGCAAACGCGGCATTGCGGGAATGATTCGCGCCATTACGTACGCGCGCAAGAGTCACACGCCCTATTTCGGGATTTGTCTGGGAATGCAGACTGCCTGTATCGAGTTTGCACAGAACGTTTGCGAACTTAAAAATGCGGACTCGACTGAGTTTGACGACAAAACGCCGCACCCAGTGATTTTCAAGCTGCGCGATCTCGTCGACGTTGAAGAGCTGGGCGGAACGATGAGGTTAGGCGCCTGGCCCTGCAATCTCTCCCCTGGTTCACTGGCGCAGGAAGTTTATGCTTCCGAAGTAATCAGCGAGCGGCACCGTCATCGTTACGAGTTCAACCCGGAATTTCGCGAAACGCTGGAACGCGGCGGCCTGGTCTTCAGCGGCGTTTCACCCGACGGGAAGTTTGTAGAAATAGTAGAGCTGCCACGTGACGAGCATCCGTGGTTTCTCGGTTGTCAGTTTCATCCAGAATACAAGTCGAAACCCTTGAACGCGCATCCGCTGTTTTCGGCTTTTGTGCGCGCGGCTCATGAAAACCGCATGCGCAACGAAACCTCCATGGATAAGAATGCGGAAGCCGAGCCGTTGATTCCCGAACGCGCCAGCGTTGTCAGCGCGGACTAGACTTTAGCGAACCAGCGGGGGCAGGCCCACCTTCCCAACCTGTGAGCCTTCCGATGAGTCTCAGCAGATCCAACTTGAAAGCCTTTCAGGCGAGAATCAAGTCCAAACTTTGATCAGCTCGGGGTCGGGAAGGTGGGCTTGCCCCCGCTCGTTTCGTCGTCGCTTCAATTCCGTCCGCTACCGCTCGCTGTTCGTTTAGGTAATAATGTTATTGTCTCCTCTGACGGCGAATTTCATATGCTTCATTGCCCCACATGCGGAAGGCACTACTCAGCCGACTTCGAGACGTGTCCCGAAGATCAAACGCCCTTGCAGGCTGACGCAACCGTCATTGAAGCACCTCCAGTTGACCCTCTGGTTGGACACACGCTCGACGGAAAGTATCGTCTCGATGAGCGCTTAGGTATTGGCGGCATGGGCACGGTCTATCGCGCCCTGCACTTGCTAATCGATCGCCCAGTCGCAGTTAAGGTTTTGAATCGGCTCTTTGTTGAAGACGAAGCAGCCCGCACCAGATTTCGCCGCGAAGCCAGAGCGGCCGGACGTCTGCAACATGCGAACGCGGTCACGGTCACGGACTTTGGCGAGTCAGAGGATGGCTACGTCTATCTGGTAATGGAGTTGCTGGAGGGGCGCACGCTTCGCGACGTACTCGCGAAAGAAGCGCCGCTCGATGTGGCGCGGTCAGTCGCGTTGATGTTACAGATTTCCGCGGCGGTCGCGGCCGCACACGAAGCAGGCATCATTCATCGCGACTTGAAACCGGCAAATATCTTCATCGTGCAACGCGCCGAGGTGCCGGCCGTCGTCAAGGTTCTAGATTTCGGGATTGCCAAACTCGCCGCTGAACTGCTGGACGACGAGGATGCGCAGGCGCTTACTCAAGTCGGCGCGATGATTGGCACGCCGCGCTACATGTCGCCCGAGCAATGTGACGGTGTTGAGTTAACGCCCGCTGCGGACGTCTACAGTCTCGGTTGCATTCTTTATGAGATGCTCACTGGCACGGTCCCTTTCAGTGGATCCTCGCCCCTGGCAATTGCAGTGAAGCAAACCTCGGAGATTCCGCGCAGTCCCAGGGAGTTTGTTCCGTCGATCCCGCCGGCGCTCGAGCAGGTTGTCCTTCACACCCTGGAGAAGGCCCCGGAAAAGCGACCGGCGGATGCGGCGGAGTTTCGCGAAGAATTATTGGCAACTGCGGAGCGGTTAGGGCTCGAGCATGCCGCGGTCACGAGTTCTCCCGACCTGGCAGCGATACGCAGCGTCGGCACCGAGTCGCCTTCCGGGCGCCTGGTCATAGACATCTCGCGTTTGCGGGAGACGCGGGCGACCAACGCTGATCCGGAACTGACGGCCGTCAGGCCCGGTCCATCAACTCCAGGAACGGATGGGCATGGTGCTCTGCCGGCTACTGCGGCGACGAAACAGCCCTTTCCGAGGCTCTCTTTTACTCTGAGTGGTTCGGAGCCGGCGAAAAAACGGGTGAAGGTAATCGTGGTTGTAGTTGCCGCTGTGCTCCTGATTGGAATTACGCTCGCGGTGCGTTCTCGAATCGCGGGCGTCCCGGCAGCAGGAACGGTTGTAGCAAGTCCGAGCCCGACAGTCGAGCCAACGCCATCGCCAACGCCATCGCCAACGCCATCGCCATCGCCTTCACCATCGCCTCAATCGACGCCGAGAAACGCAGCTACACCGAAGAAGGAATCGAAGGGGGGGATTGTTAATAGGATCAAGCGCTTCTTTAAGAAACCATTCTAGAATCAGTAAAGGCCATGGCAAACGTGCAGACAAAACCTTTTCAAGTTGGCGACGCGACGTTCGGTGACGGACGCTTAACGATCATTGCCGGTCCGTGTGTTATTGAATCGCGCGAACACGCCTTGATGATGGCGCGTGAATGTTCCACGCGCGCGCGCAAGGCGGGACTGGACTTCGTTTACAAGTCGTCATTCGACAAAGCCAATCGTTCGTCAATCAAAAGCTTTCGGGGCCTCGGCATGGAAGAGGGGCTTGAGGTTTTGCGGCAGGTAAAAGAAGAAGTTGGAGTTCCTGTCTTGACTGATGTCCACGACGTTTCTCAGGTGGCGACAGTGGCCGAAGTAGCTGACGTCCTGCAGATTCCCGCATTCCTTTCACGGCAAACTGATCTGGTATTGGAAGCCGCGCGATCTGGTCGCGCAGTGAACATCAAGAAGGGACAGTTTCTCGCGCCGCTTGACGCTCGGAACATAGTGGACAAAGCTCGCGCGGTTGGCTGCGAAAAAGTGATGCTAACGGAACGCGGCGTGAGTTTTGGTTACAATAACCTGGTGGTAGACATGCGGTCGTTTCCGATCATGCGCGAGTTTGGCGTCCCCGTCGTGTTTGATGTGACTCATTCGCTGCAGTTGCCGGGCGGGCTGGGACATGCAACGGGCGGACAACCCGAATACATCGAACCGCTCGCGCGCGCTGGAGTTGCCTGCGGGGTCGATGCGGTTTTTATGGAAGTGCACGATTGTCCGGAGCGGGCGCTTTCAGACGGGCCAAACGCCTTGCCGCTGGAACGCCTCGAGGCATTGCTATTAGTGCTTCGTGATATTCACCGGTTGGTCCGCAACGGCTCCGTAGGATAGTTTTTCGAAACTTCGGGTGGGAGATAAATGCCGCGTACGCGGCAAACTGAGTTTAGCCCGGCGTTTCAACGCTGGGAAAGTTGTCGAGTTTGATATGTTCGTCGCGTAGCGACGGTTGAAACCAAATGTTCTAGCGTCGCTACGCGACGCAGATACCTTTTGCGGGTCCGATCCGGGCGTTGAAACGCCGGGCTAAATTCATGTCGACGCTACGCGTCGAAAGCAACCACAGTCAACTACAGTCAGATATGAAAATCATTGGCGTCCTTCTGGTAGGTCTTTTTCTCTTGTCGTCTGTAACCCGAGCACAGGAGGAAGCCAGAGCCGCGTGGCAGGTAACTAACTTCGACATCACAGCAAACGTTCAGCAAGCGGAGCGAACGTTGAGCACAGTTGCGATCCTAAGCGCCAACAACGTGGGCCGTGGTACGGGATCTTTGTTTACATTTCGCATTGCAGCTAAAGCTGCGATCAAGAGTGTGACGGTTGGCGGCGCTACTGCCAACTTCCGCGCAGTGCCGGAGAGCTATGGAAATCTGCAACGGATTACCGCCACGTTACCCACCTCAGTTCCTGCCGGCGGCTCACTGGTTATAACTATCAATTACAGTTTGCCTGTTGAGAGCAATACCGGCCTCGCCGCGATCTCGCCAATCGAGTCGCAATTTCTGCCGCCGTCTTTCTGGTACCCGCTGCCTAACACGCCGTTCACTTTGCGCGGTGCTGACACAGCACCGTTTCGCCTGGTCGTCAACGGCACAAACGTAGTCAGTTCAGGGATCGAGAAAAGCGGTTCTGCTGGTTCCAGCGTTTACGAACAGTCGCTCTTCGAGCAACCGTTTTTTATTCAGGGAGACTGGGAGAAAGTTGAAGGAAGCGGCGACGGGAAGAACATCACCGTGTTTGTCCCCCGCGGGGCAAGCGCGGAAGAGCGGAAGCAAGCCGAAGCGCTAATAAATCTGACGGCGAGCGCGCGCACTTATTGCGCGAGTATGTTTGGGCCAGCGCCGGACGTTCCAATTCGTTTGGTTACCGTCAGGCGCGGTTTTGGGTTCAGCTACGGGGGAGTGATATTCATAGAACCCGCCGTTCTGCGCAGAGCAAAAGTGGACGCTGCGACCGCAATGTTGGTTTCAGAAGCCATTTGTCGTTTGTGGATTGGCGGGCAAACCGCGGTAAGGGGCGAGGGCGGCGGTCTGCTTCGCGAAGCACTGCCACGATTGTTGGCGACCCAGTTTATTGAAAAGCAGTTTGGTAGCGTAGCTGCTCGAGCAGAAAGATTGCGAGAACGCCTCGCCTATAGCGCGGTCGCCAAAAAGGACGGACCGTTGTCGCGCGTGACTCCGTTGGAAGGCACCTATTACAGTTCGGTGCCAAATAAAGGCGCGATGGTTTGGCGGCTGGTCGATAGTAGTCTGGGACATGATGCCTTTATAAGTACGGTGCGCGATCAACTGCAGGCGGGCAAGGCAAACGCGAGCGGGATAAATCTTGCTGCGTTGCGCAGCGCCTTAGCTGCGCGCGGTGGGGATAGGGTGAAGACCCTGCTCGATCAACAGCTCGATCAGGTTACCGATCTGGATTTGATGATTGGCGTGCCCCAGCAGCGCGGTGCTGAATCGGTTGCGGCGTTGCGCAACCTGGGATCGACTGATGCGCTGACGACCGTGAAAGCGACAACGGCCAGCGGCGAACAACTTTCAGTTAATGTGACAGTTCCTGCTCGCAATTTCGGCGAGGCTGTGTTCAAGAGCCCCGCAAAGCTCGTTCGCGTTGAGATTGATCCTGACAAGCTCTACCCGCAGTTGGATTATTCCAACGACAGCACGCCGCGCGAACGCGATGTGCAGGAAGCTTTAGGTGAAGCAGCGCGACAATTTGGCGCGCAGGATTACGTTAAGGCGGAAACAATTGCCCGGGAGATATTAGGGGCCGCGCCCAACATGCAGGAAGCGCGGATCATTCTGGCGCGAGCCTTACTCGGGCAGAACAGAACCGATGAAGCGGAGAAACTTTTTCGCTTAGCGCTTGAAGAGACGTTGCCGACAGCTTCGGCGCTGGCGTGGGGCAATATTGGACTCGGCGAAATCGCATTACGGAAAGGGCAGGCGACAGAAGCCGCGAGACGCTTCAATGATGCAGTGCGCGCCGACGCCGAATATGCTTCATCTCTGGCAGCGCGCGCCGGTCGCATTAAATCGGAAACGGCCGCCAACACGCTACAGGTGGACGGGTCGGCTCGCACTTTCATCGGTCAACTTGATCAAGCCATCCTAAGTGGCAAGAAAGCCGAGCTTGAGTCGCGCGTTGTTGCGGGGGAGCTGGTGCGATTTATCAATGGCGTTATAGGCACGCAACCGGAGGCCTGGCAAACTCGCGTACTGCGGACCGAACAACTGGACGCTAATCTTGTCGCCGCTGACGTCAGCCTCGACACCAAAGAGTTGGGAGTCGCGCGTTCCGGCACGGCAGTCTTGCTGCTCACGCGAGTGGGCGGCGCGTGGAAACTGCTGGGGATAGAACTTTTTGAAGTTAATTAGTAGGACAGACATTCCTGTCTGTCCATTGCTTGAATTTCAGCGCCAGCAAGAAACAAGAGGATTTTCCATTTTCCATTTTTCATTGATAGCAATCCGGCCTTTCTGTAAATGAGAAATGAAAAATTTCAAACGACAAATGGAAATGTTTTGGTAGGACAGACATTCCTGTCTGCCCGTGGTTTGCTAGTTGATCAAGACAGGACAGACTAGAAAGTCTGTCCTACATCTATGGACGATTTCGCATCCATCGAACGACGCGCATCCCGCATCAAGCTGCTCTTGATGGATTGCGATGGCGTGCTCACTGATGGGCGTCTCTGGCTTACCGAAGATGGCGACGATCAGAAGAGCTTCAATGCGCACGATGGTCTGGGACTGACTCTGTTGCACCGTGCCGGCCTCAAGTCGGGAATCATCAGCGGTCGCAGCTCAAAAGCGGTGGCGCGACGCGCGGCGGAGCTGGGAGTTGAATTTGTGCGGCAGGGTGAACCCGACAAGATCGCGGCCTTCGAACACGTGCTGCAGCAAGCTGGTCTAGCCGAAAGTGAAGTGGCTTTTGTAGGAGACGATCTGCCGGACATTCCAATAATGAAACGCGCAGAATTGGCCGTAGCGGTCGCAGACGCGCTGGAGGAAACACGTTTGGTGGCGCACTACGTCACCCGCGCCAGAGGCGGACGGGGGGCTGTTCGCGAAGTAGTCGAGTTAATCCTTAAGTCGCAAGGGCGTTGGAACGACTTGGTAGACGAATATCTGAAGTAGCAGTAGACAAAAAAAGGCAGTTGGCAGAGAGCGGTGAACAGAAAATGGCTTGTTGACACTAGGAGGTTCGTTAACTATCTTTCAAGCACGGCGTGAAGAGATCAGTTCAGCCTTCATCCTTCCGCCTTCATCCTTTGACTGAGCGGGCGTAACTCAATGGTAGAGTGTCAGCTTCCCAAGCTGGATGTTGCGGGTTCGATCCCCGTCGCCCGCTCCAGATTTTCCTGAGTAAAATCGCAAGCGGCTGTCGCGTTTGCA
>JBDUAQ010000097.1:0-11670 GCA_040004575.1 bacterium | reverse complement strand
GCAACTGGCTTGGCCATTTTCTTCTTCGGTTTTGGTTTCGCCATCATCGCCGGCTTGGGAGTCCAGAAGCCCGGATCACCGGCAATCATCGCTTTCGATGCGTAACTCATCTGCGGACTCATTGCGTAAACACTCGTCTCGCTGAATTGAATCGTATCGACCGCCAACTTATCCGTTCTCTTTTGCTGATCGTCGCTCATGGCTGCGCGAACACGAGGGCCAATCCTAAGATCATATTCAGCCAGCGATTTCATTGGCCGGAAGAACATGAGCGTTGGGCTTGGCGTTCCTGCTATTATTTGAAAGGCCACTACATGAAGTTCTGCCTTTGCCTTGTCGCGCGCCGCCTTCTGGATTTTTAGCAGCTCCGCGTATTGATCTTCCTGGCCGGGACGAAGCCGCACAGTTGTTACTGCAAAGTAGCGCATCGTAGCTATGTTAATATCAGGGTTAACATCAGGAATGTAGCCATACTCCGGACGAAGAACAGCTAGCATGTCGCGCATGCCGGCATGCAGTTGCGGAGCTTCCTTATCGAGCCGATCCATGTCAGCTTTCATGCTCCCACCCGCCGCCGCCATTTTTTCGTCGGTGGCCTTCTGTATACCTTCCAGTTCCGCAAACGTGTCAGCGCCGGTTAGGTAAATAACCTCATTCTCACTGCCGGCAACGGGTACCAGTGCGATCCTATGGTTTGGCGTTTGCAGCTTGTTAAAGATATTGGCAAATTCGGCCGAATGTCTGTTGTGCGTTCCCATCATTCCGGGCTTGATGTCTTCGCGCACGATCAAAAGTACTCTTGGGGGACTAGGCCTTTCAGGGGTCTGCGCAAAGACCTGGGAAAACGCTGAGATTGCAACAACTACAAAGAACAGGAGAGACTTTTTCATAAACAAATACCTCCAGGCGGTTAGTTAAGGTTTTATTTAGTTCGCAGTCAGTTTTGACGAAACACTGCTGCGGTTGCGGCTTCGAACAAAGATGTTTGGCCTCGTGCGAACTATCATCGCTTAGTTGAATATCGAAGAAAGAAGCGCGAAGCAGAAAACCCAGGCAAGCTCGGGCGCAGAATGCGTTGAAGGTTGTGTGGGCGGCGGAACGATACGACGATCGTTAAGGTAAGTCAACAATTGCACTGGATTGGTAGGCAATTGCCCCTCACTCGTTAACCCTAGTATCAAAGTGTTGTCAGTCTCATTCACACCGCGGCTTCAGCCCGGTGACGGGGAAGGCTGGCCTGCGCCGTTGAACTGTTTCAACAGTTTCAAGCGGCGGATGAGACATAACCAATGGGGAGCAAACCGTTAAAACGGTTCCTAATCCCTTATTCAATGCGGCGCTGTCACCGGGCTGAAGCCGCGGTGTGAATGAGAGGTCAAAGACGCAAACTGAACCCAACCCTTCGCGTTACAGCTTGCTCCCGCATCTATTACAGAACTGCGACGAAGGATCTTTTGGAGTGGCGCCGCAACCAGGACACACTGTTACTTTGAAGTTTGCTCCGCAGGCAGAGCAGAAGCTCGCGTCGCTTGTGTTGGCCGCGCCGCAACTGCCGCAGCGACCCGGCAAAGGAGGAACATAGCCGCCCGCTTTGCGTGCGATGTGTGCGTCAACTATCTTCCACGCATCTTCAGTTAGTTTGTACTGCCAGTAAACGCCAAGTGCGGGCAACGCGAGCAGCAGTCCGGCAGAAATCAGCACAGCCACCGCAGCGACTGCTGCCTTGTCTAACCATTTCTGCATGCCCATCTCGACGCGCGTGCCGCCTGCTTCAGGCGTGATCTTGATTGTCAACGCCGCTGAGAGGCCGGTAAGATCGCGCAACGTGCTAGACTTTGCGGCTTGCACCACTGTAGTTGAAGAAACGTGCATAGTTTGCACTTCGTAATCCTGATCAAAAATAGTATGTAGCTCAGCGACCAGTGTGAAGACATCTGCTGCAACGCCGGGATAATATCTGCTGTCCATCGATTTGCGGTTTCCTTTCGTGGTCGGTGACTTCAAGTTTACGATCAGGTAACGACGATTGTTCATTCGAAATTTCTCAACCGTCTGATTAGGGGAAACGATAATAATGAGATCCATTCGCAGCACGGTCGCCGGCTTGTTGTCCCTTGCGTTCCTAACCACTGCAGCAAATCTGCGCCCAGTCTTATCACAGGTTGCGACAACGCCATCAGCGATTCTCGACGGCTTTACGCCGGAAGGTTCCACTACGGAACGCCGCTGGGAAGATGAATTTCGCGCCGTACCGGCACCCGCCTCAGCGCGGGAGCATTTGCGACGACTAACTGCGGAGCCACACGTCGCCGGAACCAAAGAAGACTACGCGACCGCGATCTACGTTCGCGATCAAATTCGCAGTTATGGCATTGCCTCGGAGCTGAAAGAATACGAAGTGTTGCTGCCGTATCCGAAACAACCTGGCATCGTGGAATTGGTACGACCGCGGCCCGAAAAGCTCGCTGTTAAAGAACCGGTTATTGCCGAGGATCCTTCGTCGTCCAATCCGAAGATCATTCCGCTGTTCAATGGCTACAGCCCCAGTGGCGACGTGACCGCGCCGCTGGTTTATGTGAACTACGGTTTGCCTCCTGATTATGAAGCCCTAAAGAAACTTGGCGTTGACGTAACCGGGAAGATTGCGATCGCGCGCTACGGCAATTCCTTTCGTGGCGTGAAGGCGAAGGTCGCGCAGGATCACGGCGCGGTCGGCCTAATTATCTATTCCGATCCAGAGGACGATGGTTACATGCAAGGCGATGTTTATCCGAAGGGACCTTGGCGACCGGCGGGCGCGGGACAGCGTGGGTCAGTACAATTTCTGTCGACTGCGCCGGGCGATCCGTTGACGCCGGGCAAGCCTGCAATACCCGGCGTGCCGCGACTGAAGATGGAAGAAGTCACAACCTTACCACGCATCCCGGTGCAACCGATTTCATACGGAGATGCGAGACGTTTGCTGGAACCACTGCGCGGTCCGCTGAGGCCGAAAGGTTTCCAGGGTGGGTTGCCATTTCCGTATCACGTGGGCGGAACGGACTACGTCAGCGTGCACTTGAAGACCTCAATGGATTACCAGGTGCGAAAAATCTGGGACGTGATCTCGCGCATCGATGGTGATGAAGAAAAGGATCGCTGGGTGATCATGGGCAATCACCGCGATGCCTGGGTCTTTGGCGCCGTCGATCCAAATAGTGGTACGAGTGCGATGCTCGAGGCGGCGCGAAGTTTTGGTGCTATGTTGAAGAAAGGTTGGAAGCCGCGACGCACGATCGTGCTTTGTAGTTGGGACGGTGAAGAGTATGGCCTGCTGGGGTCGACGGAGTGGGCCGAAGATAACGCCGCGGAGTTGAAAGAGAAGGCGGTCGCTTATCTCAACATGGACTCCGCGGTTTCCGGATCAAACTTTAGCGCCTCGTCAGTGCCTTCGATGTGGAAACTGATTCGTGGCGCGACCCGCGACGTTAAGGATCCAAAGAGCGGCCAGTCAATTTATCAGCAATGGCAGGAACGCGCTCACGAACAGGAGCCTGACCCGGAGTTGACGAACGCAGAAGTGGGATCCGATACGCCGATTGCCGAAGCGCGCATTGGCGCGTTGGGTTCGGGTTCAGACTTCACCCCGTTTTTGCAACACCTGGGCGTGCCTGCCAGCGACATGGGCTTCGGCGGCGACTATGGCGTCTATCACTCCGCTTATGATTCCTTCTACTGGATGAGCCACTTTGGTGATCCAAACTTTGTCTATCACGTCGCGGCTGCGCAGCTTTGGGGAACTGTGGCCATGCGCCTCGCGGATGCCGCTGGACTGCCACTTGACTATCGCGATTATGCTTCGCAGGTGCGCGAGTTTTTCAATGAGTGCATGAAAGCCGCCAGACGTCGCCATCTCGCCGCTGCTTTGGATGAGAAGCCGATGATGAAAGCCTTGCAAAGTTTTGCGGATGAAGCTGAGCGGATCGAGAAAGCGCGCCAGGATACAGTAGGAGAAATTGAGCGCACGCGAGTGGAAGCAAATGATCGCCACCCGCGGGCCGTGGCCAGACTGAAGCGAATCAATGAGGCGTTGCTTGCGGCTGAGCGATCGCTGACCGATGAACGCGGACTTCGCGGGCGCACCTGGTATGTACACCAGGTTTATGCGCCAGGAACTTACACGGGCTATGCGGCGCAACCACTGCCCGATTTTCGCCAGGCGCTCGATGATCGAAATACTGCCAATGCTGCCGAGGCGTTGGGCCGCATCGTCGAGGCGATTGATCGCGCGACTGAGACGTTGCGAAAGGCACGGGATTGAAGAGATGTGGGTTAAGGTGTTGGTTTGTGTCGCACCTTCGGCGCTCATTTGTGTCTAACCCTTCTTGATCCACGCCCTCACGGGCGTGGCTATTGAATACCGGCCTACGGGCCTACAAACAAATCACAACAGGAGAAACTGAACAATGCGAAAAAGGTTTTGGGGGACTAGCGTGGTGGGTATTTTGGTCTTGTTATTCGTTTCGTCTTCCGCCTCTATGGCCCAACGAACAAGGAATCGTCCAGCCGCGCCGCCGGCAGCGCCGGCGCGAACTGACTTAAAGATTACCTACCGAACAACTACTTCAGGACAGTCGATGGAAACGACCACAATGCTGAAAGGCTCGCGAGAGCGATCTGAGATGAAGCTGGGTTATGGGCGAGACATTATCAACCTGACGCAGTGTGATCTGAAACGGACTATCCAAATCAGCGACAGCGCGAAGAAGTATGTGATCACACCGATGGAAACCGGAGCCGCAACACCGAACACCGGAGGTACCGGCGGCGAAATGTCTGGGCCATCGCGACGTGGGGGCCTGATTACCTACACCACCACAGCGGTTGATACTGGCGAGCGCAAGGAGATGTTTGGTTTCCAGGCTCGCCACGTGAAGACGACGATGGTTATCGAGTCTTCGCCTGACGCGTGTAGTCCCATCAAGCAGCGCATGGAGACGGATGGTTGGTACATCGATTTCTCGTTTGGTCTCAACTGCGATCTGGGCGGGCGTTCGCCAATGGTTGGCCCTCCGGCGCGCGGGGGTTGCCGCGATACAGTTCGCTTTAACCGGCAGGGCGTCGCGCGAACAGGTTATCCGCTCGAGGAAACTACAACGATGTACGGCGCCGACGGTAGCGTGGCCTTTACCTCAACCAAAGAAGTTGTAGAACTTTCTCGCGAGCCACTCGATGCCGAACTGTTTGACGTGCCCGCGGGCTACACAGAGGCGAATAGCGCTCAGGAGTTGTATGCCATGCCCTCAGTGGCAGAGATGACGGCCCAGATGTCCAAAGACCGGACGCCGGTTGAAGATGATCAGAGCAATCAATCGGGAGGCGCGACTACGAAAGCGCCGGGCAGCATTCGCGTCGGTGTGGTGCAGATTAACAATAAAACCGATCGTGGAATTTCTCAGGAATCACTGCGTGGACGTCTGCTGGCGGAAATCCAGCAGAATGGCATCGAGGCTGTTGCGTTAAATGCCATCTCGCCACGCGAAGCTGAGGTCGAAGCCAAAGCAAAGCAATGCGACTTTATTCTCTACACGGATCTGACTGCGTTGAAGACAGCGGCGGCAAAGAAAGTCGGCGGATTTCTGGGACGCGCAACCGGTGTCGGGTCTGGTGGGGTCGACAAAGTGGAAGCGAGAGTTGAGTTCAAACTCTTCGCTGTTGGTGAGACTTCTCCGCGTTTGCAATCCTCCAGCACTTCCAAGGAAGAGGGTGACGAAGCAAGCGCCGGCAACGCTCTCGAACAGGAGGCGAATCAAGTCAGCGCGGAAGTACGCAAGAAGCGCGGCTGAAGCAAGCCGCAGAGCGGCGCGATGTTTATAGCCGCGTCCCTGGTAAGTAAAGATTCGGCGCGAAGCGACGATGTTTGCATTGTCGCTTCGCGCCGAAAGAGTTTTAAAAGTCCGCGTTTTATAAACGTTTCGTGCCTACGGCACTAATTAGTTTCCTTTGGTTTTTCCGTCTTAGTCTTCCCCTTTTTCTCGGCTGGTGGGGGTGGTCCCAGTTTGCTGGCCGCCTGGATGATTGCTTCGGCGTTTTCCGCAAGCTGATCGAAACTGCTCAGTTCGGCGTCGCCTTTTGCCTGTGCTTCGACCGGCTTCAACCGCTCCACGATGCTCGATGCCGCTGACGCCAGCTTGCGCAGGGACTTCGAGATTAACGGATTCTTTTCATCACGAGAGCTGACGTCGTCGATGTTCGTAATTGCCTCGTCAAAGATTCCCGCGATGTCGGCGATGAGTTCGGCACGCGATCCGTTTGGCAATTCTCCCCAGGCATCAGAATCTTTCTTCAACTGCTTCGCGGTCGCAGCGTCGGGGTTCATGCCACTGAGCACGAGCATCCGGCGGTCTGCGGCCTTGATAAAGACGTCGATGCGTTTATCAAGGATCTGCGCATCCTTAACTAGCTCAATCTCGTGCTCCGTCAGGTGCTCTCGGGCTTGAAAGGCAGTAGCCAGCGAACAACAAGAGAGAGTTAGAACAGTGGTTAGTAAGAGAAGGGGCAGACGAGCTGTCATAGTTGTTTGAGTTACGAAGGGTTTAGTTTTTCTCCAACGGCTTACTGACATCTTTTGGATCCGGCTTCCGCGAGTCGTCGCGAATAACGGTGTGACCGTAGAAGGAATTAAGCGCTTCGGTTCGGCCATTACGCGCGAACTCCTCGATCTCTTTGATCCAAACAGCATACTCAGCAGGCGTGCTATGCCGGATCGTGCTCCATCGTGGGCCATGTGAGCGAAGAGCGAGCTCCACACGCTTGTAAAGATCGCGTTTCCGATTGCTGTCGCGCTCGACCTTCTTCATGAAGCTGAGCACGTCTTCGATAAGCGCCCAATACATCCCGGCCTCGGCGGCAGCGCCTTCAAACTGTTGTTGCGACGTCTGCATCTCAACATATGTCAGATGAGTTTCCGCTAGTTCAATCGTCAGCTTTACGCGCGCTTTTTCGTCTTTCGCTTGCTCAATCTGGGAGCGTTCCGCACGGGTTATGATTTTCATCGGCGGCGGCGCCGTTTGATCCAGAGGGTGAGGATCCTGCGCGCTCGCAGCAGGCGCAAAGACCGCGACGAACAGAAGTGTGACCGGTATTCTTTGGATCATGCGACGCTGAATTCCCGCGATGCTCATGTCGATTCCATTGGTCGGTTAAGGTTGCGTTGCACGTCCGGACTTTCGCTTCACACCCTGACCCAATTTAATCTGCTTTTGTAAAGAGGGCAGCCGCAGCTTAACTTTCTCGATCTCGAGTTGGTTTGCCTTGTCGTCAGCGCGAGCGAGAAAACTTTCGTAGGCCGCAAGCGCCTGGTCGTATTCTCCAAGATAATCATGCGCTGTGGCAATGAAATAATACGCGACGTACAGTTCAGGTTTCGTTTTGAGTAGCCACTCATATTCGGCGTTTGCGGCTCCGAACTGCTTGAGCTCATAGAGCGCCGTAGCCAGGTTAGCGTGGGCCGCATAGTTGTCGGGAGCAGCGGCAACTACGCGACGGAGAATCGCCGCTGCGTCAGCAAACCGGCGTGCCTGAACCAGCGCCGAGCTATAGCCCGTGGCGTAATCAACATTCCGGGGCTCAATCGCAGCAGCGCGTTTGTAGTAGTCAAGTGAACGGTTTGGATCAGTCTTACGATACGCGGCGCCCAAACGCGCCATGAGCATCGCGTTACCGGGATTCTTTTCCAGCAGAATCTCCAGAGACTTGCGGGCCGCAACCGGATCGTCGCTGTTTGCCGCTGCTATTTCTTCCGGACTACCTACAACTTTCAGAGTACCGACGCCAGAAACTTGCGGCGATCGATTCAAGCCGGCAGCTTCAGCGACTCGCCGCTCCTCGTCAGGTTTGCCTGCCAGTTCGTAGTCTGCGGCGAGCCGGGAAACGATCGCTTTCTCTCCTTTGGTTAATGGCTCGGCTGCTTTGAGATCTGCGAGGGCGCGTTCCTTATCGCCGGCGGCAATCCGCATCTCGGCGCGTTCCATCAGCGCGGAAAGGTTCGCAGGATCTAGTTGTAGAACGTGATCAAAACTGGCCAGCGCGCCAACGTTGTCGCCGGTGCCCTTTTCCGTCCGCGCACGCAGTAGCCAGGCAGATGCGGGGGCGTCTGGATCACCGGTGGCGAGTCGTGCCAGATCAAGCGCCTCTTTCACGTCGCCGGCACGCAAGCGAATGTCGGCCAACATACGAAGCGCCAGATTGTCTTGCCGGTCGAGCTTGATCGCCTGACGCAAAACCGGCTCTGCGTCTGAATCACGATTGAGGCGGACAAGCAAAGTGCCCAGAGCCGAATAGGGCAGCGACCAATCCTTTCGCAGTTCTATCGTGCGCCGAAAGCCAGACTCGGCTTCCTGCAAACGTCCCAACGCCGTCAAAGCATTTCCTCTTTGGAATTCGGCTTCGGCAAACTCCGGTCGCACCTTGATAGCCTCCTCGTAAAACTCCAGGGCTTTAAGCAGGTTCCCGTGAGCGTGCGCATTCTGGCCGCGTTCAAATAATTTCACCGGATCAGATGAGCCATCGCCAAAAGGGTCGTCGGTTTGGGCTCGCGTTAGGCTGCTGCAGCCGAATAATAAGAAGAGTCCGACCGCAAACGCGGCAAAGCGCGACCACGAAGTCAGCGTTTTTGGTAACCAATGGATCATGAAAACAAAATTCGTATCAGGGGTGGCAAACGATATCTGAGGAGGTCTGGATGTTAACATGGCAAAACTACTTGAGTCCAAAATCCAAACTCGTCACTAACGGTGTCAGCGAATCTGAGATGCTGGTTGCGCTCATCTTGATGCATGCGCTAACATTGCCAGCGTAATCCCAACATTCTATTAGAGAGTCTGAGACGCACACGGCGCACGTGTCTTCATTCTCGGAGAGTCAAAAGTTTTGAGCAGTTCGCTGGTCGATAACGTTGAAACGAAAGCCACGATATCAGGCGGCGACGACTATCTGGCGCTGGCTAAAGAAGAAAAACTGCGTCAATTACTTCGTGAAATGGGTTCGGCTCTGGTGGCTTTTTCGGGAGGCGTTGACAGCACTTACCTCGCTTACGTGGCTAATTCCCAACTTGGCGGCAATGCGCTTTGCATCACTGGCGAATCCGCGAGTTTGTCTGTGCAGCAACGAGAGCAGACGGTTCGTCTGGCCACGCAGTTTGGATTTCGCAGAGAAGTAGTCAGGACCGATGAACTGGAAAACGTTAACTACACAGCGAATGGTCCCACGCGTTGTTACTTTTGCAAGGACGAACTCTACAAGAAACTTGAGGACGTGGCGCGCGTTCGAGACATTGAGTTCATAGTCGATGGCTCGACGTGTGATGACCTGTCGGACTACCGGCCTGGGCGTGCGGCGACCAACGCGCATGGAGTGCGAAGTCCGCTAATTGAAGTTGGCATGTCGAAGGCCGAGGTCCGACTGTTAAGTCGCAGAGTTGGTTTGCCCACCTGGGACAAGCCTGCCAGTCCCTGTCTCTCGTCGCGGATCGCCTACGGTATTCCGGTAACCATCGAACGGCTCTCGGCCGTGGATCGCGGAGAAGAGATCCTGCGCGAGTTGGGCTTCCAGGAGTTTCGCGTGCGTCATCATGACAATCTTGTTCGTCTCGAAATTGCTCCGGCTGAGATGACGCGGGCACTACAGATGGAGGTTGTTGAGGATTTGGCCCGTCGCTTTCGCGAACTGGGCTTTAAGTATGTAACACTCGACCTTCACGGGTTTCGCAGTGGCGCAATGAATGAAGTCCTGGACCGACCACCCACAGCCGGGTTGGAACCCTGAGGTTAGCAATCGGGGTGGTTGCGTTTTGTAGTCTATTGGTTCACCTACGCACAATAAGTGGAAAGTTTCGATGCACTTTTTTCAGATCTGATTTGAAGATCCGGAGATAGCCTATGGTAAGTATGCAACACACACAGTATGTCGACGACATCCGCGAAATAAAAGAAGAAAACCCGTTTGAGTCGATGATGTCGCGGTTCGACCGAGCAGCTCAGTTGCTAAATCTGGATGCAGATTTGTACGCCGTCATGCGCGTTCCCAATAGGGAACTCAAGGTTTACATACCAACGAGGATGGACTCCGGACGGATCCAGGTTTTTGAGGGTTATCGCGTCCAGCATAATTTCGCGCGTGGACCAGCCAAGGGGGGTATTAGATATTCGCCGGATGTAAATCTGGACGAGGTGCGGGCGCTGGCTGCATGGATGACGTGGAAATGCGCGGTAGTAAACGTTCCTTTTGGAGGCGCAAAGGGCGGGATTATTTGCGACCCGCAGCAGATGTCGATCGGCGAGCTGGAGCGAATGACGCGGCGCTATGCGTCGGAACTACTGGATTTTATTGGACCGGAAAAGGACGTGCCGGCTCCGGACATGAACACAAATGAACAGACTATGGCCTGGATCATGGACACGTATTCCATGCATGCCAGGCACACCGTGACCGCAGTGGTAACGGGCAAGCCTATCGATCTTGGCGGCTCATCGGGGCGACGTGAAGCAACCGGTCGGGGAATTTTGTTTGTAATCAATGAGGCGGTTAAGAAATTTGGGATGTCGCCGGAGTCGACGCGAGTAGTTGTACAGGGTTCGGGCAACGTTGGCGGAATCGGTGCGCAGTTGCTTCACGAAGCGGGTTATAAAGTCGTAGCGATTTCCGACGTGCACGGCGGCATTTACAACCCTAACGGTATCGATATTCCCGCCGCACTCAAGCACCTGCAAACCACGCGCTCCTTCGAAGACTATCCAGGGGTTGAGCGCGTGACGAACAGCGAACTGCTGGAGTTGGAATGCGATGTACTGGTGCCGGCGGCCACCGAGAACCAGATTACCTCCCAGAACGCGGATCGGATCAAGTGTAAGGTGCTGGCGGAAGGAGCCAATGGACCGACGACAGCGGCGGCGGATCAGGTATTGCATGAGAAAGGAATCTTCGTGGTCCCTGATATTCTGGCGAACGCCGGCGGCGTAACGGTTTCATATTTCGAGTGGGTTCAGGACAGGATGGGGTATTTCTGGCGCGAAGACATCGTCAACCAGCGTCTTCAGGAGACAATGGTCGCCAGCTTCAATGATCTTTGCCGTTATGCGGACGCGCACTCGGTTGACACGCGAACCGCAGCCTACATGTTGGCGATAGACCGTGTGGCCTATGATACGCGCATGCGAGGCATCTATGCGTGACGGAGCGTGACGGAAAAGACATAAAGAAATAGGGCTGAAGTCGTGAAAAAGTCTTGATTTCCGTTAACTGGTAGGGTATGGTCTGGCATGATTCCATCCCCTCTCAGTTTTGTAAATAATCTTGACTTGGGCCAAGGATTGGGGTGCGGTATCAGGGGACGTGTAGCTAGTTTGGGGGCGAAGCGTTCAGAGTTTCAGGCAATAACGTGTGACCATGCGCACATCTGGGTGCCATCGGTCTTGCGCTAACTTAGATTGGTTCTAACTGTTGAACTTACAACTATCGACGTTGGCATTCAAAAAAAACTTCTATATTCGTTTTGCAGGAGGATTGCGATGAGACTCGCAACGAGAGCGCTTCTATCCGCGCTCACTATTTTTGTGTTATGCGCCGCAGTGTCGGCACAGACTTTGAGATCGCCACAGGATCCGCGCAATCAGGCTCCGGCCGTGGGCACGG
>JBDUAQ010000096.1:0-11841 GCA_040004575.1 bacterium | reverse complement strand
TTGCTCAGGAAACGCGCGTCGAAAGCCCGCGGCAGAAGTTCTTTGATTGAAACGATCTGCTTTTCACCATGAAGATTGCCGAGCACGATCGTCGCATTCTTCGCAAACTCCCAAATGATTTGGCGGCAGGTGCCGCATGGCGGCGTTAACGTCTCGGTGTCGGCAACGATCGCGAGCTCAGTGAACTTTCGTTCGCCTTCGGATAAGGCTTTCCAGATGGCGACTCGCTCGGCGCAAACCGTAAGCCCGTAACTGGCGCTCTCCACGTTGCAGCCGACGTAGACTTTTCCGTCCTCGGTTTTTAACGCCGCGCCGACCAGGAAGTCTGAAAACGGTGCGATCGAGCGCAGCCGTGCTTCCTTCGCTGTTTCTAACAGCTCTTGCAAACTCTCTTCGCTCACGCTTGTCCTCCAACCGAGGTTAAAGCGCTTGCCAACCTCTCACGAATTTTTCCACTAATCAGATCTATGCTCACTACGTTATGACCACCTTCCGGAATGATGACGTCAGCGTAACGCTTTGACGGTTCGATAAACTGCATATGCATCGGGCGCACCGTGGCCAGGTATTGTTCGATAACTGATTCTACGGTGCGACCACGCTCCGCAATGTCGCGGCGCAGACGCCGAATAAAACGAATGTCGTCCGGCGTGTCGACAAAAACTTTGATGTCCAGCTGTTCCAGCAGGCGTGGATCGACGAAGATCAATATGCCCTCGACAATAACGATTGGTTTCGGCTCCACCAACCGCGTTTCGTTGAGACGATTGTGCGTCTTGAAATCGTAGAGCGGCAATTCAATTGGCTCGCCCGCTTTTAACTTGCGAATGTGGTTGACAAGGAGATCGTTGTCGAGGGCGTCTGGATGATCGAAGTTGGCGAGCTGACGATAGTCGAGCGGCAAATCCTTGAGGTTACGATAATAGGAATCCTGCTGAATGAAAACGACTTCGCTCGCCTTCACCGTTTCCAGGATGCGATTTGCAACAGTAGTCTTGCCCGAGCCGGTGCCACCGGAAATGCCAATGATTAAACTCACGAACCCTATTCTTACTTCCTGTTGAAGTAGGACAGACTTACTGTCTGTCCCGATCTGCAAACAGGACAGGCAGGAATGCCTGTCCTACGTCCACCTGTCTACTCGGGTAGCTTCGCGATCACGCGACGGAGCAACTGTGTAAATGTCTCGCGGACCTTCTGGCCCGTCTCCATAACCTCCGCATGGTTGATCGGGCTCTCGCTGATTCCCGCAGCCATGTTTGTAATGCACGAGATACCTAAGACCTTCATTCCCATGTGACGCGCAACTATCGCTTCCGGAACCGTGCTCATGCCCACCGCATCAGCGCCAAAAGCGCGCAGCATATGAATCTCAGCCGGCGTCTCATAGCTGGGCCCCGCCAGTGCTGCATAAATTCCGCGACGGACGGTGATGTCGAGAGCCCGTGCCTCTTCGCTTGCCAATTCCTGCAAGTCGCGAGAATAGACTTCCGTCAAGTCAGGAAAGCGCGGCCCAAAGCGTTCGTCGTTCGGACCACGCAGCGGGTTCACACCCATCAGATTAAGATGATCACTTATTACCATCAAGGCGCCCTGCGTCAGTTGCACCTCAATGCCGCCGGCGGCGTTCGTCAAAATCAGCGTGTCGACGCCCAGCAACTTGAAGGTGCGAATCGGGAAAGTGACTTCCTCGGGCGTGTAGCCTTCGTAGTAATGCACCCTCCCCTGCATTGCCAGGACCGGCACGCCTTCAACTTTTCCGATCACCAAACTACCAACATGTCCCTCGGCAGTTGAAGATACGAAGCCGGGAATTTCCCGGTAAGGCAAGGACACTCGCTCCTGAAAGTCTTCAGCAAAGCCACCGAGTCCGCTCCCCAGAACGATCGCGATCTTCGCTTTTACTTCAGTGCGAGCACGTATTGCGCGCGCCGCATTTTCAGCGCGCGAATAAAGATCTGTTTTAGCTGCTGCTTCAACCATGGTCTGAAGTTAGTGCTCGCAGCCGCTGAGTCAGAACCGCCTGCGTCAGCGGGCGGCCTATAGCGGTATCGACATGAGCCGCCCGCTCACGCAGGCGGTTCTGACAACGCTTTTCTATCGCTCCTTCTGATACGGTATCCCCAGCGCCCGCGGCGGTCGCGATGAACCGATGAATCCGGCGAGCACAACAATCGTCAGGACATAGGGAACCATCTGAATAAACTGCACCGGAATGTCGTCTCCCGATGGCAGCTTTACCACGCCCTGCATCTGGATCGACACCGCTTCCGTGAACCCAAACAAAAGACAGGCGAGCACCGTTTGAACGGGCCGCCACTTGCCGAAGATTAATGCCGCCAGGGCAATGAAGCCGCGACCGGAAGTCATGTTCCTGGTAAACAACGACGACTGTCCGATCGAGAGATAGGCGCCACCAATTCCGGCCAACACTCCTGACAACAACACACCCGCATATCTCATGCGAGCGACGTGAACACCCGCCGCATCGGCGGCTTCCGGGTTTTCACCAACCGATCGCAGCCGCAGACCGAACGGAGTTTTATAGAGGACATACCAACTAAGCGGAACCATTAGGAAGGCGATCACAATGGGAATCCAGGGTATCAAGTGCTCCTTGGGAATCTGCGGAGTAGACCCGGACGACAGGAAGAACGCGCCGCTCAGGAAAGCGGGCATGCCAAGCATCAGAATGTTTATGGCCGTGCCTGTCACCACCTGATCGGCCTGGTAACGAATGCAGGCAACGGCATGGATTGCGGCTATCAACATCCCCGCCATCATCCCGGCAACCAATCCAACATAGGGGCTTCCGGTAGCATAGGTAACCGCTGCAGCCGTGAACGCTCCCGCAAGCATCATCCCTTCGAGAGCGATATTGATGACTCCCGACCGTTCGGAAAACAATCCGCCCAGGGCAGCCAGTATCAACGGCGTCGACAGCCGTATGGTCGAATAGATGAGCGCGATGGTGAAAATTTCTGCCATTGGTTTTCTATCGTGGATTTTGTCTTTCGATAACTACACCTTAGAGCGTTTCATCAGACCCCACCGCGCGAATGGTCCGCGGAAGAAAGCCTCTGCCGCGACAAACAGAATTATCGTGCCTTGCAACACCTGAACAATATCTTTGGTGACGTGTTGCGTGAAAGCGTCGACCGGAATGCCGCCACGCTGGAGCACTGCAAACAGCAGCGCCGATATGATTACGCCCACCGGATGGTTGCGGCCCAGCAGCGCTACTGCGATACCAGTAAAGCCGTAATTGTCAGAAAACCCGTCGTAGTATCGATAGCGATGACCCAGCACTTCATTGATGCCAACCATTCCCGCCAGCGCTCCGGAGATCGTCATGGCGATAATGATCTGCTTGCGCACCGAGATACCGCCATACTCAGCCGCGCTCGGATTAGTGCCGGTTGCTCGCAGTTCATATCCCCACTTTGTGCGCCAGAGAAAAATGTAGACCAGCCCGGCACAAACGAGCGCGAGGATAAACGCTAAGTTGAGCGGAATGAATTGCGGTAGGCCGGGTATAAACTTGCCCAGTCGCGCAATGTGTGCGCCCCAACCGATGGCAACGCTCTGCATGATGGGATCGCCCGGCGCCTTGTAGTGATACTGAATGAAATAACTCACGAGGGCGACGGCAAGGAAGTTCAACATGATGGTGTTGATAACTTCGTGTGAACCAAAACGCGCTTTCAAGATACCGGGAATCGCGCCCCACACGCCGCCGCCTAAAACTGCAGCAACGAAACACATCGGAATCAAAAGCCACGGCGAAAGGTTCGCGAACGTAATACCCACCCAGGCGGTGGCAAACGCGGCTACATACAATTGACCTTCAGCCCCGATGTTTAGTAAGCCGCAACGGAACGCAACCATCACGGCCAGGCCCGTGAAAATTAAGGGAGTCGCATAGAAAAGCGTGTAGCCGATGCCGACAGGCCAGGAGAGGGCGCTACCGAATAGCAGCCGGTAAGTCTCGATAGGGTTATCGCCAATAATCAGGATCAGGATGCCACCGACAATAAAAGCGGCGACGACGGCGATTAGCGGGAATAGCAGTTCGCGTAGAAGTTTCATTTGCTTTGAGATCTTAAATCTGAGATCTTAGATTCAAGTCCGTATTGGTCTTTGTTCTTTGAACTTAGTACTTTGTTCTCGTTCACTCACCGGTCCCTTTATTCACCAAAACAAACCACAAAGCACAAAGCTCAAAGAACAAAGCTCAGCTAATCAGCAATCGTAAATCAGCAATCCGCAATCGTTTCAGTGCCCGCGCGTCATCAGCAATCCAATCTCTTCAATCGTCGCCACCTTCGGATCAACTTCGCCCACAATGCGCCCCTCATGAATTATCAACAAACGATCTGACAACGAGGTAACTTCTTCGAGTTCCGCTGAGACCAGCAGCACCGCGCAACCTGCATCGCGGAGACTGACCAGCTTGCGATGGATAAACTCGATGGCGCCTATGTCGACCCCGCGCGTCGGCTGCGATACCAGCAGCAGCTTCGGTTCAACCTTAAACTCACGGCCAATGATCAGCTTTTGCTGATTGCCGCCGGAGAGCGACCGTGCGAGAAGATCCGGATTCGCCGGGCGCACATCAAATCCTTCTATGATTTCCTTTGCCCGCTGGCGAATAGCCATGCTATCCAGCAGAACGCCGGCGTAACTGACTATTGGCTTGCGATAATGAACACCGAGGATCGAGTTCTCGGCGAGATCAAACTCGAGCAGCAGCCCACGACGATGACGATCTTCCGGGATGTGCGCAATGCCCAACTCGCGACGCAACCGCGCGCCTTCACGCGTAATGTCGCGATCCTCAAAAAGAATCTTGCCGGAAAGTTGCGATGGATTGATTAGTCCGGCGAGCGCTTCAATTAATTCCGTCTGCCCGTTTCCTTCGACGCCGGCGATGCCAAGAATCTCGCCCTTGCGAACGTCAAAAGAAACGTCATTGACGCGCTTCGCTCCCTTTGCAACGATTGAAAGATTACGAACGCTCAACTCCGCGCCGCCCGGTTTCGCGTCCGGCTTCTCAACTCGCAAAAGCACTTCACGGCCAACCATCATGCGGGCGAGGTCGGCGGCATTGGTCTCGCTGGTTTGAACTCTGCCGACAACCTTACCGTCGCGCATGACCGTGACCTCATCCGAGATCGCCAGGACCTCGGCTAGTTTGTGGGTGATTATTACAACGGTCTTTCCCTGTTCCCGCATCCGCCGAAGAATTGCAAAGAACTCTTCAACTTCCTGCGGCGTCAAGACAGCGGTTGGTTCATCGAGGATCAGCAAACGAGCGTGACGATAAAGCGCCTTCAGAAGTTCGACCCGCTGCTGTTGGCCCACCGAAAGATGTTCGATGACTGCATTTGGATTGACGGCGAGTTTGAATTCTTCGGAGAGCTTACGAATTTCCACGCTCGCAGTGGCGAGATCGAGAGCCACTGCGCTGCCGGGTTCGGCGCCCAGTACGATGTTCTCGGCGACTGTCATAGTGTCGACCAGCATGAAGTGCTGATGAACCATGCCAATCCCGAGGGCAATCGCGTCATGCGGCGTCGCTATCTCGTGGGTGTGGCCTTCAACCAGGATTTCGCCTTCATCGGCTTTGTAGAACCCATACGCGATGCGCATCGCCGTGGATTTCCCAGCGCCGTTTTCACCGACGATTGCGTGAATCGTCCCCGGCTGAACGACGATGCTCACCTTGTCGTTAGCTAGAACTTGCCCAAAGCGCTTCGTTATATTGCGAAGTTCGAGCATGGATTGCGGTCTACTTATCCATTAAGTCTACGACTTTGATTTCGCCGCTGATGATTTTCTTCTTTGCGGCTTCGACCTGTTGAATCATTTCGGGAGTTATCAGGGATTTATTGTTCTCATCCATCGCATAACCCACGCCTTCTTCGTTCAACCCGTTCACATGGGGACCTGGCTTGAACTGCCCGTTGACTCGATCCTGGATAATTGCATAGACGGCGTTGTCGACGCGCTTGACCATACTGGTCAGGACGAATCCGGGCTTGAGCATATTCTGATTGGCATCGACACCAATAACGAAATGCGTTGCGCGTCCATCTTGTGTCCCCGCCTGCTCCACTGCGTCAAAAGCGCCCAGTCCCGAGTTTCCCGCAGCGGTGAAGATTACGTCTGCGCCTTTACTAATTTGCGCCAGCGCGATTTCCTTGCCCTTGCCGGGATTGTTCCAGGCGGCATCAGTGACACCAACATAGTTTGGGATTATGCGGATGTTGGGATTGACGGCGCGCGCGCCTTCCTCGTAGCCGCCCTTGAATCGGTGAATCAAACCGATGTCCATCCCGCCGAGGAAGGCAATCGTTCCAGTCTTACTGGTCTTGGCAGCCAGCATGCCAACCAGGTACGAACCTTCGTGTTCCTTGAAAATCAGCGATGCCACGTTCGGGAGATTGCTGAAACCATCGACGATGGCGAACTGAATGTTGGGATAGTCTTTCGCGACAAGTTCGATAATTGGAGTCTGGGCAAACCCGATACCGATAATGAGGTCGTAGTTACGTTCGGCGAACGCCCGCATCGCCGGCTCGATGGATGTTGGATTACCGGGCTCGATATCGCGGAGCACGATTGGCAGCGCCGGTTTGCCGCAACTCGTCCCGTCCGGCCAGTTGCCCGTTTCCGCGCACTTCGCGCCGGCCCAGGCGGCGGCATTGAATGAGCGATCATCTTTGCCGCCGATGTCGAAAACAATACCCACGCGGATTTTCGACTTGTCGTCAGCGCCGTAGCTGCTGTGATTGCAGGCCGAACTGAAAACTGCGACGAGGCACAAAACAGCGAACGTCGAGCAGACTATGACTTTCATTCGTTAATTACTTCCCTCAAGAGATGCGGTATTTCCGTGGGAGACTGATCGCCGATTTCGTAAGCCGTCTGAATGCGCCCGGCTGCTTCCTTCGCCTCTGATTCGTCGCTGCAGTAGACGATGCCGATGATATCGCCGCCACTAACACGATCTCCGATCCTGGCTTCAGCGATGAAGCCAACCGCAGGATCTATCGTATCGTCGATGCGCACGCGCCCGCCGCCGATGGCAGCGATCGCATGTCCAATCTCGGCGGTATTAACTTTTGTTACGAAACCGGAACGCGGCGATTCTACCTTAAACGATTCCGTGACCAAAGGAAGAAAACCGGCTGGGTCGTCGCAGACTCGCGGCTCGCCACCCTGAGCTGCGACATTCTGACGAAAACACTCGAGCGCCTGTCCTGAGTCCAGGATTTTTCGCAAACGATCCCGCGCGGCACCCAGGGACTCATCAACGTGGGAGAGCACCAGCATATGCGCGGAAAGCTCCAGCGACAGATCGAGCGCGGGCTGTGCGCCCGGCGCGCTTTCGCCACGCAACAACTCGATGCACTCTTTTACTTCGAGTGAATTTCCCACCGCCTGGCCCAGCGGTTGGTTCATGTCGGTGAGTAGTGCGCGGGTGCGAATTCCGCAGGCGTTGCCAGTTCTCACGAGCGCGTGGGCCAGCTTTCGGGCGCGATTTTCATCACGCATGAAAGCGCCGGAGCCTACCTTCACGTCTATCACCATGGCATCCAGACCAGCGGCGCCTTTCTTCGAGATAATTGAAGCCACAATCAACGGAATGGCCTCCACCGTGGAGGTAGCATCGCGAAGCGCGTACATCTTCTTGTCTGCCGGCGCTAGTTCGGCGGTTTGACCTGACATTGCGTAGCCGACGCTTTTGAGCACGCGTTCAAATTCTCCTGCACTGAGATCCACGCGATAACCGGGAATTGACTCTAGCTTGTCGAGCGTGCCGCCGGTATGGCCGAGGCCACGGCCCGAAATCATCGGCACACAGACGCCACACGCGGCAACCAGTGGCGCGATCAAGAGTGAAGTCTTATCGCCAACGCCGCCGGTGGAATGCTTGTCAGCTTTTGGTTTGTCGATGTCTGAAAAATCTAGCGTGCTTCCCGAATGCAGCATGGCATCGGTGAGGATCTCCTGCTCGTCATCGTCCATGCCGTTCAGGTATATTGCCATCAGCAACGCGCTAATTTGGTAGTCAGCGATCGTGCCGCGCGTGACGCCGTCGATGAAGAAATTGATCTCATCGCGCGAAAGTTGTTCGCCGTCACGCTTCTTGCGGATTACATCCTGCGGTCTCAAATCGCTTCCCCTTTTCTCGTTAGAACAACGGCTTGGGCTGAAACTGCCAGCCCCTGGCCCACAGCGTCGAGTCCTTCTCCAGTTTTGGCCTTCACACTCACACACGAAATCTCGACGCCCAAAACTTCAGCGATCTTCTCGCGCATCGCGGGCACATAGGGTCGGAGCTTGGGGTTCTCGAGCATGATAGTGGAATCGACATTCACAATTTGAATGTTCCGTTCGCGGGCCAGCCAAACCACGCGCGACAACAACTGCAAACTGCTCGCGTCTTTCCACTGCGGATCGCTATTTGGAAAGTGCACTCCCAGATCGCCTTCGCAAAGGGCTCCCAGAATGGCATCGGCAATGGCGTGCAGTAGCGCGTCGGCGTCAGAATGGCCTTCGCCACCGCGCTCGGAAGTGACGAGCACCCCGCCAAGCATCAGCGGGCGGCCCTCCACCAGTTTGTGCGTATCGTTGCCGATGCCGATTCTGAACATTGCGTCAGTAGTCTGCGGCCCGTGGCCAGTTGTCAGTGGTCAGTGGTCAGTGGTCAGTGGTCAGATGCAACTGACCACTGGCCACTGATCACTGATCACTGATTTGCTTCAGCAGCACTTCACCAATGGCCAAATCTTCCGGTCGCGTAATCTTGATATTCCGGGGACTACCCTCAACGATTCCGATCTTAGATCCCAGCCGCTCAACGAGTGAACTCTCGTCAGTTAATTCCGGATCGTTGATATCCACCTGCTCGTAGGCACGGAGCAGAAGTTTATAGTTAAAGCATTGCGGTGTCAGTGCGTTCCGAATTGTTGCGCGGTCCAGCGTCCTTGCAACCGCGCCGGATCTAACTTCTTTTATCGTGTCGACAGGGGCGGAAACGAGGATGGCTGCCCCTTCAGTTTTAGCAGCCTCAACCGTCCGCGAAATTTCTTCAGGCGTGACGAACGGTCGTACACCATCATGAACTGCGACAATTTCAACAGCCCCTGCGTTCACTGCTTGCAGACCGCGGAGCACAGACTCAGCTCGCGTGCGGCCGCCGGACACTACCGCCGCAATTTTGCGCAGCCCGTATTCTTTAGCAAGGGACAGAAAACCTTCAGTCTCCTCTTCGGCCAGAACAATAATAATTTCGTGAATTGCGTCACAGCGCTCGAAGGCTTTGAGCGTGTGTATAAGAATGGGCGTACCCGCCAGCTCAAGAAACTGTTTCGGCCGCTTGCCCGCCAGCCGCCTGCCTTGCCCGGCGGCGGCAATGATTGCGACATTCATGATAAGTGACGAGTGACGAGTGACAAGTGAACAAGAAGGACCAAAGTACTCCCGTCACTTGTCACTCGTCACTCGTCACTGTTTCAGGATTCAGTAATCGGCTCAGCGTCGTTGATACGCACTGGCAAGGGCCCGGTGCTGCGCGAGTCGCGCGCTGGGCGCCGCGCGGAACCGTTGATGCGGTGTTCACCGCTGTTCCCGTTCTCCGGTTCTTCCCAAAGACGCCCGAAGATCATTTTGCCCGCAGTTGTTTGCAGCACGCTCGTCACCGCAATGTCGGCATTCTTGCCAATCAACTTGCGCGCGTTATCGACGACAACCATGGTTCCATCGTCAAGGTAAGCCACGCCTTGATTGTATTCCTTACCTTCTTTCAAGATGAAAACGCGCATCGCTTCGCCCGGCAGCACCACCGGCTTCAACGCGTTTGCGAGCTCATTAATATTGAGCACGCTGACACCGCGAACTTGCGAGACCTTGTTCAGGTTAAAATCGTTGGTAACGATAACTGCATCGAGCTGTTTACCCAGCTCGATCAATTTCAGATCAACTTCGCGCACCGCCGGGAAATCTGTCTCAACAATTTGGATGTCGAGCGAACTATTGTTTTGCAGCCGGTGGAGCATGTCGAGGCCGCGACGACCACGCTGTCGTTTTGATGAGTCTGGCGAATCAGCCACCTGTTGCAACTCTCGCAGAATGAATTGCGGGATGATCAGCGAGCCGGTCAGGAATCCCGTTTCGGCAACATCGGCAATGCGGCCATCGATGATTACCGAGGTATCGAGAATTTTTAGATCGCGTCGCGATGCCTTGTCAGTGAGGATACCGCCCAAAGCGGAAAGTTCCAGATAGTCGCCCTTGGCAGCTCCCACCATCAGGCCCACGTAAGCCATGAAGAACGTCAACGCCAGGGTTACGAAAGTTTTGACTTCCGCAGCTACTGCCGGTGATTCCTGTCTGCTGATCAATGAGCCAATCAAGAAGGCGCCGATGATTCCCAAAATCGAGCCGACGGCAGCCCCAATCAGAGTCTTCAAAGAAGCGCGGCGGATTCTTCGTTCAAAGAAAATGATGCAAAGGGCGATGACGGCGCCCACGGCCGCAGAAATCCACGCGTTGCCATTGATAGGTTTGAGAACATATCCAGAAGCAACGAGAATTCCAGTAAAAATTAAGCGGATAATGACGACATCCGTATGCATAACGGCGGAATCTTACCACGGCCTTACCTGCCCGTCACCAAAAACCTCTTTGTGCAAGGCTTTTGGTGGTAGATAGGCATTCGTAGGACAGGCATTCCTGCCTGTCCTCTTGCAGACCTCAAGAGATAATGGTTGCGATGAGACGAGTGATTTGGCTCCAGTTTAAGGAGCGGGTTGCTGGACGGTTTTGCCCAGACCCTATTAGTGCGGCGCTGGCTTCTCAGAAAAATCTGATCGTATAGCTGCCTCGGAATCCGCGTCCGATTTCGGGCGAAAACTCTTTGATGAACGAAACATGATTGAAATAGAGTTTGTTCGTCAAGTTATATCCATAGACTGAGAAGATATGGGCGTAATGCTTTTTCGGAATAATAATATTCCCCGCCAGGTTGAAAACTCCATAGCCGTCGGTTGGCGTCTCTTCGGTGAAGACACGCGTTTGGTGAGCGGCGAGAGTCAGTTCGGGCCGCACGGTAAAGTATTTGTAGTGCGCGTCCAGGCCGAGATGGGTGCGGAATGGAGGAATTCGCGGAAGCGGAATACCGGTTTTCAACTCTGCGTTGACGTAATCAAGATTTGCGAACAGGTCCAGGTATCTGCCTGCCTTAACATCCAGACTCGCCTCTGTTCCGAAGAAACGGCTGTTTCCCTGCACGTAAAGCGCAACTGGCAATTCCGTATCTTTGTCAATTTCACCGGTCGGCTCGAGAAAGATAAAGTTCCTAATGTCGTAGTAAAAGAAATTTACTTCGGCGCGTGCACGTCCGCTTTGATGACGCAGCGAAAGATCTATCCCGTTGCTGACCTCGGGTTCTAGGTTACTGTCGCCGATCTCAAATGAAAGCGTATCGTCGTGTGGACCGTCGTTGTACAACTCTTCGAGGGCCGGCGCGCGATGCGAATGAGAGAAATTGGCGACAAACATGACCTCTTCCCCAATGGGAACGCGCATACCAAAAGCGCCGGAAAAGCCAGTTATGTCCCGCTTTAGCAAGGTGGCATCGGTCGGGCGATAACGATTGTTTTCGACGCGCGCGCCAAACTGAAAACCAACTCGCTTCAAATTAACTTCTTCCAAAGCGAAACCTGAAAAAGAATCTTGTTTGACCAGACCCGGAATCAAAGTTTCCGCGCCTTCGGTTCTATAGTTCCTCCGATAACCGTCAATCCCGAAAGTTCCAGTCAAACTCTCGTA
>JBDUAQ010000095.1:0-11860 GCA_040004575.1 bacterium | reverse complement strand
TGGTTGGTTACGATTGGCCGGGCAATGTACGCGAACTGGAAAACGCGATCGAGCGCGCGGTGGTGTTAGGTGCTACCGATCGGATTTTGTTGGAAGACTTGCCGGAATCTGTCCTGGAATCCGAGCCGGCGGCAACTGCTCCCGGGACGAAGTATCACGAAGCAGTAGCGCAGACAAAGAAGCAGATCATTCTCAGCGCGATGCAGCAGGCGAAGGGGAATTATACTGAAGCCGCCAAACTTCTCGGCGTGCATCCCAACTATTTGCACCGCCTGATTCGCAATCTGAACCTGAAAGACCAATTGAAGAAATAGAATCCGCAAGTTGGATAGACGCAGCGATAAAAGCAAACAACAAACAGCCGTAAATCGTGAATAGTCGAACCAGGGAGGATCTCTAGCGGACCTGTAATTAGGACGTTCAGCTGTTCTTGCTTTTTACTATTTACCGGTTTGCCGTTCACTGCCTCTTAGATGTGATTGAAGACGGCCTCGTAACCCATCCCGCCACCTGCTTGCTGACGCGGCGTCAAAAACAAATTAAACTTACCAAGCGCCGGGTGGCTTATTTGATGGATGGACCTGGACTCTGGCAGCGCCCGCGCGGCTTTGAACATCAGCGAGAAGCAGTCCGTCTCCCTGGCCGTTGCGGTCGAGAGTTTCAGGCTGTCCAAAGGTGTGTTGCTGGTTGCGCTCAGCAGCGTTAGGCTCACCATCCCGCCGCGCGCGTCAGGCGTCTGAAAGATACCGCCGACGTAGGGGTCGAAGGTTGCGCGCGTGAACATGAAGGTCGGCTGTTGCTGGGCCCTGATTGGGATCTGGTAGCCGAGCCTCGTTGCCAGGGTTCGGCCAAAGGCCAGAAGGTTGGGGCGAAGGACCACACCTGCGACGATCGCGGTCAGTGATCCTGATTTCAAAAAGAAGCGGCGTGATATTGCCATATCTATAGTTACTCTCCTCAGATCATCGGGTGGGCTGAAATTTACTATTTATATAAGTTTGGTGGGATCGGCTTTCCCCAAAGGCCTGCGTAGCGCAGTGTATTTCACTTTGAGCCAAAGCGCTAGCAAAGATTTTTGTACTGGGCTAGCGACAGTCCGAAGTCGCAGCAAATACGCTGAGAGAAACGCTCAATAGCGAAGACATTCCACGAAACGACCCCGAGTTGCGAACTGGTGCGGATTAAAGCCTACAATTCTTGCGCGCTTCGGTATCCAGACCCCAACCACGAAGTAACATTGGCGTTGCTTGCAAGAAATCTTTCTTGACGATCCTGCCGGATGCGCATAATATCCCGCTGCATTATTTGACCGGGGCAAGACAATCCCAGGTTTACAGCTTGTAAGGTTTGTTCCCGTCGAACAAGCAATTCGACCCTGGAGGGATCGAGCAATCGATTTTTTCAGGGTCGAGTTGTGTCTAAGTCGGCGGAGTTGTGACCACATTGGCAACTTAGTTGCGAAGTGCCTGCTTTCAGTGAAAAAGATCAAGTTGCGCTGAGGCGGGCGGCCTCTAACTCGCGATAGACGGGGCCAATCCAGGTGTTTATGACATCCAACACTTTTTCGGTCGCTTTCCGCCGCTTATCCACCGAATCATTTTGAAAGACCACTGCAGGGTTCTTGGCGTGGCGCTTCGTCTTGTCTTTCATGGTCTCGACTTCCGCGTCGGAAAAATCAATTCCAAAGAATTCTGCAAGCGAAGTCCAAACAATTTCCGGGAGCTGCCTGTAGTTGACCAGCAAGCCGCCGCTACCGTGATGTTGCAATGCCGCCTGACACAACGCAGCGAGAACTCTGGCGCAGTATTCTTCCGGCTCAATTGTCCAGATTTGGTCGGGATTCATACCGAAAGAGCTGGGCGCGATGACACCGGGAATCGTGTGGGCACCTCGGTGAGCGAGTTGCGAAACCATTACCTCGACAGGATCACGATAAACAAAAATCCAGGGCACGCGGGGAAACGCACGGCGAATCAGAGGTAAATCGAGAATATGCCAAGCGTCAAACTTCACAAAAAGCTTTTGCTCACCACTTCTCGGTTGCGATAGCGCACTAAGCAACCAACGCAGCCAGGTAATTCGCTGCTCGTCGGTAACCTCTGCGGATTTGAAGTGTGCTCGCAACGTTGCGTCAATTGGAGGAGCCTCAGAAATCACAATGTTTCGGGGAAGTGCGGCCAGCAGTTGCGAGATCAACGTAGAGCCGGAACGAGACATATGAAAGATGAAGCCGGCGGGATCGAGTCCCGGGCTCACTTCGCTTCGTTGACCGAGAACTGCAATTGGCGTCTGTTGACGGAACAACAAATTGAACGGGTCGGACAAACACCGCTCGATCGTCTCATCAAAGAAAGAATCGACGAAGCGCTCCTTACCCGGTTGGCACCAATCCACCATCGGTTGTCCTTCGCTCCAGTAGATGCGAATCGGAAGCCAGCCCGCCACGTTGTTAACGTCGCTCAATTTATCCATCTCTCAATCCACGTGCGTCGTGCTGCCTGGATCGCTTCTTCGACGTCCTGCAACGTAAATCGAAAGCCACGATCTCGGCCCAGAGAAACGACGAGCCGTCCGAAGCTCTCAAAGTCCTTGGTTGCGCGCAGCCGCTCTTGCAAGCTCAGATCATCAAACACGGCCTGGCGAAATCGTTCGAGCTCCGCTGCGCTGGGTGGGCACTCTTCGTGTTTAGGAGGCGGTATGCGCGTGCTGGCATCGTTAGCTTGAGCCGTTATAAGCAGATTGCGCAGCCAATCGTTGGCTTCACAATCAATCACCAAATGGACACGATCGGTCTTACTACGGTTTTCAACCCAGTGGGGTAGACTCAAATCGAGATACCAACACTCGCCTTCTTTCATTTCGACCCGCTGAGCGTCGAGAAAGAAAACCACGTCACGGTTCGTGATGATCGGAATATGAAAACGAAGCTGGCCGTCTTCGTATCCAAGGTCAAAGTCGCGGTGCTCACGAATGGACGAGCCTGCAGTCAATCTAAGCAACCTTACCGCCCGCGTGGGACACTGGAACAAATCAACTACAGAACGAATGTTTGGACAATTATCAAGAACTGGAGTGTCGACAAAGGAGCCCTCTGGTCGCGGATGAGAAGAGAGTTGGTTAGGGGCGCCGCCGTTTGAGCGCAAAGCCACACCGGCCCAATCACCTTCGTAATACCCCTGGTTGAAATGTGGCGTCCAATAATCAGGCTCCACCCGTTCAAGATCCGACCGCAACAGTTTGGGATCAAAATCGAAAGGAAGTTTGCAGCTACTGATCATTTTTGTCTGGTCCGCACTGACGGTGGCGTAGGAAAGCGAAAAGTGATCTAATATCAGATTCGTATCGGTCGGGCAAATCCTTATTGATTCGGAAAATAACTGCAGGAGCAACTCATTTGGATTTAATGTCAGAGTTTGCATCAGTGACTCTTAGGGCCGCTACGCCCGCCGACCAGAGTTTTCTGTTGACTGTCTTTGCGAGCACCAGAAGCGACGAGTTGGCCGCGCTCAACTGGGATTCTGCGCAGAGCAAACTTTTTACCCAGATGCAGTTCAGCGCGCAGCAGCAGAGTTACTCGGGGCGTTACCCGAGCGCGTCAAACAGCATCGTCCTGCTCGACGAGCAGCCGATCGGTAGAATGCTGGTCGATCGAACAGAAAAAGTGATCGAGCTGGTAGACATCGCGCTGCTGGCTGAACATCGAGGCCGCGGTATTGGATCGTTCTTGATTCGCAGTCTGCTGGGTGAAGCGACGGCCTCAGGGAAATCCGTTCGACTGTCGGTGTACAAATTCAATCCTGCAGTACGGCTCTACGATCGACTGGGGTTTTCGCCGATCGCTGAGGATGAAGTATATTCCGAGATGTTGTGGGCTCCCGCCGTTTTGTGATCTACCGCGTGGCTGAGAATCAGCAAGACCAACAGTTCGAGGAAGGCAGGTAAGAATGTCAGATCCCCCGCAGCATGCTGCGTTCGCTGAGCATCTGAAGACAACATTTCGCGTTTATCTTGACGATGTCAATACGCTTGACACGACACTGGTCGAGGTCTCGGAGCTTCTCTTGTCTCCCAGGCAAGAGCAGTTCTCGATCATATTTCGCGGGCCGAATGAGCCATTCCTTAACCAGGGTAATTGGCGGCTCTCACACGATCAACTGGGCGAATTTGAATTGTTCCTGGTCCCCGTTTCCAAAAGCGATCGGGGTATCGACTACCAAGCCGTCTTCAATCGCATCTCAACGACCGGCTAAACGCGAGACACTCACTCCAAAGTCATGAACATTACCTTGCGAGACGCCGATCAGAATGATGCCGGCTTTCTGTTTGCGGTTTACGCAAGTACGCGCGCGGAAGAAATGGCGCTGGTACCGTGGAGTGAAGAGCAGCGAGAGGGCTTCTTAAGAATGCAGTTTGATGCTCAGAACTCGTATTATCACGAACAGTTTCCTGATGCCGAGTACAAGGCAATCCTGGCTGAGGGAGAACCGGTCGGGCGCTTGTATGTCGCCCGTGATGCGGAAGTGATTCACATTCTCGACATCGCAGTGTTGCCGGAAAGTCGTCGTCAGGGAGTTGGAAGCACTTTGATTCAAGAGTTGATAACCGAAGCCGAAACCCAGGGAAAGGCTGTTCAGGTCTACGTCGAATCTCCCGGTGCTTTGAATTTGTTTGAACGCTTTGGGTTTACGAAGGTCGCTGAAGAAGGCTTCAATCTTCTCCTCAAGTGGCGGGCAGTGAGCCGTGATCCGCAAAGCTCTTAAACGAATATTGCTAGCTCTGCTTCGCCAGACCATCTCTGGAATGAGACATTCTTCTGACCCGAGGACATTTACGGCTCACCCTCCGAAAGCAGGATTCCGGAGGCTCACTAGTAAGACTTGTGTCAGGAAAGCAGGAGATCAGGTTGAACTGCAAGATAACTTTCATGCCGTTTGCAAATAATTCTTGAAGTCGCAACCATTAGGGACTACAATCCCGGCCTCGCCGGCACCAGAATCTCAGCATCAGATCGGTCTCGGGGATGTGATTCACGACCTGGCTTTTTTCTTCCAGGACTCTCGTTTGGCATTTCAAGAATTGATATCAGGCTCAGGAGGAGACTATGAGTCAACCATTTGTCGGTGAGATCAGAATGTTTGGTGGCAACTTCGCACCAGCCGGTTGGATGCTTTGTAATGGTCAGTTGCTGGCAATTAACCAGAACGATACACTTTTCAATTTAATCGGAACCACCTACGGTGGCGACGGCCAAAGTACTTTCGCGCTCCCGAATTTGCAGAGCCGCATCCCGATGCATGTGGGTCCCGGGTTCACGCTTGCCCAGACTGGGGGCGAGGAGTCAGTCACGCTTACCACCCAGCAAATCCCTTCTCACAATCACGTGCCGCAATGTCGGACCTCCAATAGGGGGCTGCAAGGTCCAGGCAACGGATTATGGTCGGCAATACCGGCAGCAACACAGCAGATCTACGCCAACACCGCGCCCGCTGCCGCGATGAACGTGCAAGCTGTGGGCCCCGCGGGCGGCAGCCAACCGCATGACAACATGATGCCGTTCCTGGCAGTCAACTTTATTATCTCGCTCTTCGGCATATTTCCGACTCAGTGAGAGAGTGGCGACGGTCGCGTAAACTCAGTCTGAGAGGCTTGAGTATCTGTGACCTTGAGAGGAGAAAAGCATGGCGCAACCATTTCTCGGTGAAGTGAAAATAATATCCTGGAATTTTGCCCCCAGAGGCTGGGCTTTTTGCAATGGTCAGTTGCTGCCCATTAACCAGAACCAGGCGCTGTTTTCGATTTTGGGAACAACTTATGGCGGGAACGGTCAGACCACGTTTGCACTGCCGAACCTGCAAGGGCGTGTACCTGTCTATGTCGGCCAAGGCCTTACTCTCGGCCAGGCTGGGGGTGAGCAAGCGCACACGTTGTCGCAACCTGAAATGCCTACGCATACACATATACCGACGGCCAATTCCGGTGCGGCCAGTGTAGGACTGCCGGCGGGTAATTTCTGGTCTGCTACTGGATCCTATGCGGCGCAGCCAAACAACACCATGAATCCAGCCGGAACCACGCCAACCGGAGGCAGCCAGGCGCACGACAACATGTCGCCTTATTTGGTTTTGAACTTCATCATCGCGCTTCAGGGGATCTTCCCCAGCCGAAACTAGCTAAGCTTCTCTCTGTCGCTAAAGGAGAACAGAGTTATGTCCAATCCGTTTGTAGCTGAAATTAGAATTTTTGCCGGAAACTTTCCGCCTCATGGCTGGGCCACATGCGATGGTCAGATACTACCCATCAGCCAAAACACCGCACTCTTTTCGCTTTTGGGCACCACCTATGGCGGCAATGGCCAGAGCACTTTCGCCCTTCCCAATCTTCAAGGCAGCGCGCCGATGCATCCCGGACAGGGACCTGGATTGTCGCTTCGCGATCTTGGTGAGGTGGGCGGCGAACAGGCTGTCACCCTGCTTACCTCGGAGATGCCCAGTCACGGCCACACTGCGCAGGCCACTTCGGGCTCGAATCAGGACTCACCCGCTGGTAATGCGTGGTCCAGCATTGGGACAACACGAACTCCCCCACCCTTGTATGCACCAACCCAGAACGCTCAGATGAGTCCGTCTGCGCTTGCTGTTACAGGTGGAAGCCAGCCACACAACAACATGCCGCCTTACCTCTGTCTTACCTTCATCATTGCTTTGCAAGGTGTCTTCCCGCCTCGCAATTGATGTAATAAGGTGGTCGAAGTAGGACTGCGGATTGGCCGAGACATTGGGAAACGTGCCACTCTGATTCTTGGATCGGCCCAGGCGGCGAGGCTGGGCCAAAAAGCATTCAGCGCATGTCGTGAAACTCTCACTTCACCAGGATTGCGGATAACTAGAAAGCAATGCGTCGCCAAGGCAAGGGGGAAGAGATAGTGGCTAACAATAACGAAGCCGAGGCGAGGTTATATAACCACACCGATCTACTCTTGAAGGGACACGAAACCTTACTGAGCGATGCGAATAGAAACCGCCCGCTCTACCGATCCCTGAAAAAAACCGTTACGAAGAATTCGAGCGTGGTGGACATTGGATCCGGCACCGGCATCTGGGCGGTAGCAGCCGCTATGCTTGGCGCCAAGAGAGTGGTGGCTATTGAAGAAGAGCCGCTTCTTGTCGGGGTCATTAAGGATCTCGCCAGCGAAAATGGCGTTGCCGATCGAGTTGAAGTGATTCAGGGGGATTCGAGGCGGGTTGATTTAGCCAAGGAATTTGATCTGGTTATTTCGGAGACAGTGGGTCACTTGGTCTTCGACGAATCAATTGCCTCGATAATGATTGACGCTCGACAGAGATTTCTAAAACCCGGCGGAATTCTTATTCCGGAATCAGTGGCGCTGGTTGCTGCCGCTGCTCATCTGAAAACCGGAAAAGAAAGACTGCCCGCAGGCATAGACATGACGGCCAGCCGTTTTGAGTCGCTCGCTTTGAATATTCCCATTGGTTTGAAGGACAAAGGACTCTTGCGGACTATTACGAATCCGCAGGAGTTGATCCGCGCTGACCTGGCAAAAACCGTCAGCCCGCCGGATCTTGGTAACCTAACTGCTCGCTGGGAACTCTCAGACACCCGACAGCTCAACTGCTTTGCCGTTTGGGCCGAAGTGACCTTGATCAGCGGCGTCACTATCTCAACAAGGCAAACCAGCTCATGGTTGCCAATGATCTATCGCATAAAACCTTTTACACAGCCGCGCGGTGAAGTCGAGTTCAGGCTGCAGCTAACCAGCGCCAGTAATTACTGGACTGTCACCCTGCTAAACGATCAGCGGCAGGAAGTGCAGTCCTACTCTCCGGCGTTTGCAGCCGCTGAGCTTCTGGCGCGAACCAGAACCGATGCGAATGTATTTAGCCATCAAAATCGCAGCGGGCTAATCGATGAAACTTTGAACGAAAACTTGGCAAGAACTGTTTGACTTGTCGCGTGACTAGTAATACCGTCGCGCAGCGAGGCAAAACCTTGCTCGGAACCCCTGAATAGGAAATAGATCTGGAGGAAATATTCTCATGAAGTCCGTATTCTTTCGCACATCCACTCTCCGCGCCTTCGCGGTCGTACTTGCCTTACTGATCACGACTGCAGTAATCGCGCGATTTGGCGTCTCCGCATCCTCCAGAGCCTCAGCGGGGGGTCCGGCAAACGCCATCACCGTGCGGGCTGCGAAGCGTGGTAATCCCCGCATGAACTTGCAGGATGGTCATGCCGTGGTGGCCAACTACAAGAATGCGGCAACGCGCGAAGCGTCTACCGCGGTGAACGGCGCGCGTCCTCTGTCTTTAGCGACGGGCGATCTAAACGTCGACGGCTTCCCCGATCTCCTTTGTGGTTATACGAGCGAGAGCGGAAGTTTCGTGACAGTGAGTCTTGGCAACCCGGAAGCTTTTGGTCCAACCAGGAGGGAAACGATTGACGCGGTCAGCAGTGGTAACTTCCATGATTCATTCCTGCCGGATGCGACTGTGATACCGGTGCCGGTGGCGCCCGACTTTTTGGCCGTTGGGGATTTCGATCGCGATGGTCGGCTGGACATACTAATGGCCACGCGCGGTAACGACACGATCTACATCGCCGAAGGCAAGGAAGCTGGTGGCTTCTCCGAACCGCAAGCGCTGCATTTGAACGGAGCGGTGACGGCCCTGGCCACCGGCCAAACTGATAATGCGTTAGCGGAAGTTGCCGTAGGTGTGTCTGGTTATGAGGGCTCGCAGGTTTTGGTTTATGCCTCGAAAGAAAGTCTTTTGACGAGCACTCCGGTTTCTTATTCCGTGCCGGCGATGGCGACGGATATATCGCTTGGCCAGCTGGATGATAGTTCACCTATGGACCTTGCCGTTGCCTCTGGTAACGAAGTGCTCGTCGTTCACGACGCTGGACAGGGAACCTCGAATCCAAAATCCGCCATCGAGCCCATCAGTTTCGGGGCTGTGGTCTCAGCGGTGACAATGGGCGATTTCATTGCCGACCGCAGGAACCAGAACGAATTGGCGGCGCTATCAAACGACGGCGCGCTTCACGTGCTTTCGCACGGTCAACTCGATACGCGGCTCTTCACGGAAAAGGAAATGTTCGAACGGCGAAAGGAACTCGCCGCCCTTCGCGAAGAAGGAAACTTTGGCACGGTGGCTCCGCAACCGTGGCGCCCAAGCAATTCAAAGTCTCAGACCTGGACCGAGGTGAAGAGCTTCGCCGGCAGCGGCTCGCTTTGGAATTCAGGATCTTCGCAGCGGCTCCTGACTGCGGCGAAGGTTGCTACTGGTCCAGGCGAACAACTGATGATGCTGGATACCGCGAACAATCAAGTTCAGATCGTCATGAATGACCAACCTGAACAATCGCTTGCCCCGACAACGGATACGCCGGTGCCAACAAACCTTGTGTCTGTAGAACTGCCGGTCGAAGGTGTGCCGGTGGCGGCACTCTCAATGCGGCTAAGCGTGATGGCGCTTCCTGGATTGGTGGTGTTGAGTTCAAACCAATCCGCGCCGGCCATTCTGCCGAACGCGCCAATGACCACTTTCCCTGTCACCAAGGCAACGGATACTAACGACGGCGCGTGCAATGCCGATTGCAGTTTGCGTGAAGCGGTAGTTGCAGCCAACACCGTGGCCGGCGCTGACATAATCACCTTCAACGCCGGTATCAACCCGACTCTGACACTCACGAGCGGCGGCGCAGGAGAGAACAATGCCGCATCGGGTGACCTTGACATCAATAGCAGCATCACGATCACGGGCAACGCGCCCACCACAATTTCTACGACTTACACCAGCGCCTGCGGCGACTGTAAAGTGTTCGGAATAAATCAAACGGGCGGGTTCACCAGCCTCGCCGTCAGCTTCAGCGGTGTAACGATACAGAATGGCTTTAATGCCGGCACCTCTGTTTGCGGAACCTTCTTTGAAACCGGCGGCGGCATAGATTTTTTTCTCACCGGCACCGGCAATGTCTTTTCAATGACCAACAGCACCGTGCAGAACAATCAGACCACTCTCTGCGCCGCAAGTCATGGCGGCGGCGTAAACGTAGACAGTGCTAACAGCGCTACTGTCGGCGGCCCGAGCGCCGGCACCGTGACTTTCACCAGTTGTACGTTTACCAAGAACTCCAGTCTCCATGAAGGCGGAGGTGTGAACCTCGCCGCGGACAAGCATGACGCCACCTTGACCAATTGCACCGTAGGGGGGCCTCTCGCGACTGACCTTAATCAAACTACAGATACCACCAGTACTTCCAGTGCCGGCGGCGGCGTGGATGTCGAGCACAGCTTTGGCGGTACCGTGACGATTAGTGGCGGCTCAATCCAAAACAATAAAGCTGTATCCGGCGGCGGCTTGGTAATCCGAAGCAATGAAAATGCCAGTATCAGTAATGTGAACATCTCAAACAACACCTCGACAGGAGCGGCAGGTCAAGGGTCGGCCGCGGGCGGTGTAGCGATTGTTGAACTTGGTGTGTTTGGCTTTACGCCGACGATCACCTTGAGCGGCTGCACCATCAGCAATAATCACGCTGACGTTAACAATGGCCAGGTGCCCGTTGGCGGCGGCGTCTACTTCGTCTCGCCTTACAGTGCCACGGTTTCCAATTGCACGATCAGCGGCAATACGTCGGCAAGAGGGGCAGGCGTCTTCAATGGCGGCAGCAGTGCGACTCCCGCTGCCATACTTACCATCAACAGCGGCACGACAATCTCAAGCAATGTAGCGACCGGACCAGGCGGAGGAGTTGCGAACGCTGACTCGACCGGCTCGAGCACGACGCTTAATGGAATCACAATAGACAGCAACACCTCAGGCAGCGGCGGCACCGGCATCGACCAGACTTTAGACGCTGGCGGAACAGGTTCGCTGATGACGCTCCAGGGAACTATTAATCTAAATGGCGGCAACGGCATCTACGTCGGTCGCGGCACCTTTACCTCGACGGCCGGCACGCTGAATCTTTCAGGCAACTTCACGCGCGATGCAGGAACAACCTTCAACAACAGCAGCGGTACTTTTAACTTCAACGGTTCGGGCGCACAGAACATCAACGGCACCGCGACCAGCGAGGCGTTCAATATCTTTACCGTCAACAAAGGTGGCGGCACTTTGACGGTGGGCGGCAGCACAACTTCGCTGACGATGAGTGGCTTGGTTACGCTGACCGCGGGAACGTTTGCGGCGGGCACGGCGACCTCGATCGGACTTACGACCGGTGATTGGACCAACAACGGCGGGACCTTTACGCCGAACTCAAGCGTGGTCAGCTTTACCAATACTGGCGGAGCTCAGGCCATCAACGGCTCGGCAGCGACGCAGACCTTCAACAGCATCACCGTGGCGAAAACTGCGCAGACTTTAAGCGTGGGCGGCAGCACCACGACGCTCAACCTTAACGCCAACATGCTGCTGACCTCGGGCACGTTTGCGGCGGGCACTGCATCTGCAATTAACGTGGGTGGTGATTGGACCAACAACGGTGGCACATTTACACCGGGTTCGGGGCTGGTCACCTTCAACGGCGGCGCGGCGCAGAACCTGAACGGCACCGCAGTCACGCAAACGTTCAATAACTTTGCGGTGAACAAGGGCGGCGGTACGCTCACCGGCGGCGGCAGCACCACGACGTTGACGATCAACGGCGGCGTGACGCTCACTGCGGGCACCTTCGCTGCAGGCACGATCACCAATATCGGACTGCCCGGTGACTGGAGCAATAACGGCGGCACATTTACTCCCGGCACAAGTACGGTGACTTTCAACAACACCGCGGCCGCTCAGAACATTAATGGCTCGGCGGCTACCCAGACTTTCAACAGCATCACCGTAGC
>JBDUAQ010000094.1:0-11919 GCA_040004575.1 bacterium | reverse complement strand
GCATCGAACGCTTGATCCAAAACGTGATGCACCCGCTGATCGATTCGATCTTTCGGAACCAGGCCTCTGAATCTTCGGCCATGGCCTATTTGCAGAACCGCCACGAAGAACAGGAACGCGCTGAGGCTCGTGTGCGCGCGCACCTGTTGAAGTATCACGTGGACGTGGTCAACGTGCTCATCTGCCACATCCATCTGCCGGAAGACTTAATGGTTACGCAGACCGAAAAGATTCTCGCCGAGCAGCGCCAGAACATGTACAACGCGCAGCGCGAGGCTGAGGAAAAACGCATTCAACTGGAAAGGACCAAGTCGCAGGCCGATAACCAGAAGGATTTGATGGGTGCCACAGTGGGCGTCGAGATTTCCGCCAAACGTGCTGAACAACGCAAGGCTGAAGGCGAAGGCGAAGCTCACTACATTCTGCTAACCGGCAGGGCCGAAGCTGAGAAGGTTCGCCTGATGGGCGAAGCGCAAGGCGTGGCCTATCGCGAACAAGTCAACGCGCTTGGCGCTCAGGGTGTGGCATTGGTTGAAGTGTTGAAGGTGATCGGCGAGAAGGGCGTGCGCATCACGCCGGATATCATGGCGTCGGGCGGATCTGGCGACGGCAGCGGCGGCGGTGGCGGCATCGGTACACTGTTGCTGCTAAATCTCTTCCGCAACCAGATGAATCTGCCGGCTGCGAACGGCGAGAAATCCTAGCGCATAATTAACTGGAACTCACTTCAGGCAAACTTCGGCTGCTACATTAAAGTTTAGCAGCCGATCCTTATTGCGTGCCGACCGAGCCGGTGATACTCTCCACGATCAAGTAGACCGCGAAAACGTCTCATCTTTTTCCTTCATAGTTTCTAGGGCTGCTCATCGCGGTCCGCGACAACAGTTTTGGTTGACTTCATCCTCGTTCCTGAAATGAACTCGACGGCGGAGGTAATGTTTCATGCCTTACAACAGAGACCTCGAAACTCTCAGACCCTTAATTGACAAGGCCCTAGACAAGAAGGAAATACAAGACGCCGCGAGTGAGGCGGGACTTTCGATCGACGATCTGAAAGCTGAAATCGAGAAGAAGGCGCCGCGGATTTGGGAAGTCGCAGGACCGGGAGTTGAAGACTTTAATAAGCTGGAGACCGAGTACAACTCGCTACTTGCGGGACTCGAAAAACAAATACCGAGAATTCCCTATAGACCGTTGGTCGATATCCTTCGCAAGGGTGCGCTATTCGTCCTCGTGCTTTTGGCGATTGGTTTTGCTGTTTATTGGTATAAACACGATTTCAAGACTGCTCTTCAGTTATTGCGTAGTCCGGCTGTGTACTGGACGCTTGGACCGCTGGTTTTTCTTGCATGGGGCATGAACTTTTTGACAAATTCATTCGAAGCTCGCCTGGCAAAGGGGCGGCAGTCAAAGATGGAAGCGTTGGGCATAAATAAGAGTTGGGAGATGCTTGCTTCATTGAAAGGCGAGCTGGAAACAAGAATTATCGAACAGGGAATTCTAGAGGAGTGCCGCGAGATTTTTGAGAACCAACTCGAACCGTCTTACAGTACCGAACTAACTGTTACGAAAGCGCCCGGTCTAGCCGAGGTGCTGGGTTCATCCTATGCGATCAATACAGTGGAGCGAGAAAAGCTTCACTACATGCTGAACAACATGCCCAGCGGGAGCATTGGCATTGCGGGACCGCGGGGGGCCGGAAAGACCACGTTACTATGGACGTATTGTAATGGAGCCGTGAATGAGTTGCAGGGTCGCCCGGTGCTCGGCGTAATGACCTCCGCCCCCGTCGAATACGAGCCACGAGATTTCATTCTTTATCTTTTCCAATCAGTCTGTCACTCGGTCCTCAAAAAACACGACGAGGATATAAACTCGCCGCCGTGGCGGAACCAAGGCTACGGCATGACGCCACTGTCGCGGAGCGCCCGCAAAGATCTGCGAATGATCGCGATCGGTGCACTCTATTTAGGCCTGGCGCTAATTGGTGCGAGCTTTTTGCTCGTCCGGCTAACGCCACCTGCAAAACCGGCGACCGCCGAAACCGCAGCTACACCCTCCACATCGCCCGCCGCTACATCGCCAACCGCAGTCGCTCCAGCGGTTGCTGCAAACCCGACCGGCGTTTCGCGGTACTTTCAGGCCTTTGGGTTCAATCCGGGTACGGTAATCACCTGGGGTTTCATTTTTACCGGCGTTGGCATGGCGATCCTTTATTTCAGCACACGTGGCAGGTCCACCCACCGCTTCACAGGATTCATCGCTGATTCGAAGGGCGAAAAAGAAAGCGGGCGGCCGCTGTACATCGAAAAGGCATGGGAATGGGTGAGAACAATTAGATTTCAGCAGAGCTATACCTCGGGTTGGTCGGGCGCGCTTAAGCTGCCGATAGGTCTGGAGGGCAATATGAATCGCGCCATCTCGATGTCTGAAAACCAGAAGAGTTTGCCCGAGCTTGTCGGTGGGTTGCGCGAGTTTCTCGAGACTGTCGCAACTGATTTTCAAGTGATCATCGGCATAGATGAACTCGACAAACTCGAGTCGGATGAGATGGCCCAGCGCTTTATCAACGAAATAAAGTCGGTCTTCGGGTTACGCCGCTGCTTCTATCTGGTATCCGTTTCGGAGAGCGCGATGAGCAACTTCGAGCGGCGCGGTCTGCCGTTTCGCGACGCCTTCGATAGTTCATTCGATAACATCCTTAACGTTGATTATTTAAACCTCGCTGCCGCCAAACGTCTGATCGCGCGCCGCATCATTGGCATGTCAAATCCGTTTCGCTGCCTCTGCTATTGCATCTCGGGCGGCCTGGCTCGGGATCTGATTCGAACGTGCCGCAATCTCATCGAGCTTGCGCAGGAGAAACCCGGGATACCTGTCGCAAGAGACCTTGCCTCCATGTGCAACTCACTCATCAGACAGGATATCAAGTCGAAGGTTCGGGCGATCGCCACTTCAGCTCGCAAACTTGAAATTGAGCCGGAGGGCTCGGCGTTCCTTGCGTCGTTACATGAACTTGAGAGGGTTGCTGAAGCTAAAGAGCCATTGGATGGAGCCATTGCAGGTTTGTGCGTAAACCTGACTCGGAAATTGAGCGATGACAAAGACGAGGCTAAGAAATTGGCGGAGAGCCGGCGGCAGCTGGCCTTGTTGGGCCAGGAACTAACCGCTTATCTTTATTATTCTGATACGCTCCTGCATTTCTTTGGCGGTGGACTGAAAGAAGAGTCGCTCCGACAGGCAGAAGAGTCCGGCGCTCTAAATCTGTTGGCGCGCGCTCGACAATCATTGAGTAGCAATTCTTCTATCGCGAAACCAATCATCAATCGGTTTCGAGAGGAGTACAACATTGCGTCGGCCAGTGCCTGGTCAACGCCAACAGCAGAGGTGGCGGCGCCCGCGGTCGTCGGCCCCGCAGGCGCCGCTCCCGGGACCTTCATTTTCACGGACTCCTCCGGCCTGCAGAAATCGATCGCGGAACTCAAAACTGTGCTGGAACGCCTGGGCCCCTCAGAGGCAAAGGAGAATGGAAAGTGATTGGGAACGTCGTAGATCTTATGTTTGCAGATACATCTGCGCGGCCATCTTCGTGAGCTTCCAAACGCGCGACCACTCGATATTGCCGTGGCCATTCTCGCGACCGGTGAGTTTGTCGAAGATCAGCTTCCGAAATGCTTTTCCCTCGCGTCGCAGCATAAACTCTTTCGCGTAAGGCTTCGCGGTTTCAAAGAAGCTGAACTCCGGATCGGTGACGATGCCGATGCCTTCGAGCGTCATCAGCGCGCGCATGATGTAGGTGAAATTTGCGGGCAAACGGAACGGATATTCATAGATCACTTCCGCAAGATCATAAGTCAACTCTTTGAACTTGACCTCACCGAGTTTGAGATTCAGATAGACTTCAAAGAGTTTCTCAACAACTGGCCGGATCGTTTCGGGATCGACGCCTGGCTTGAGGAAGTTAAGATTAATGATGTCCTGTCCCAGGCCGTGCACATCGCGCGCGATCACGTGAAAGAACGCACCAATCATCTGCGATTGCAGTCTGGGAGTGATGCGACCAACCATGCCGAAGTCGAAGAAGGCCAGATGTCCGGAGTCGAGCACAAGCAAGTTCCCCGGATGCGGATCGGCGTGGAAGAAACCATCTTCCAATAACTGCTTAAGATAAGTGCGCACCAGCAGACGGTTCACTTTGACGGCGGAAATCCGGCGTGCGCGTAGCTGTTCGACATCTGTGACCTTCGAGCCGCGAATGAAATCCAGCGTCAACACGCGACGGCTCGTGTGTGACCAGTAGATTTTGGGAACGCGGATTACCTGCCAGGTGCGGAAGTTGTAACGGAAGCGGTCGGCGTTGCGACCTTCCTTCACATAATCCATCTCTTCAAAGATCGTCGAGTGAAACTCGCGCAGCATGCCTTCCCAGTCGGCGTTCTCGTTCGCGCGCGGGAAGAAGCGGTTGGTGAGTTTGACGATCTTGTAAAGAATCGCTACGTCGAAAGAGATGATCTGCTCAAGGTTGGGGCGCTGAACTTTGACCGCCACTTCCTGGCCCGTTGCCAGACGCGCGCGATAGACCTGGCCCAGCGAAGCCGAAGCGACCGGCTCGCTATCAATCTCGGCATAACATTCCTGAAGGCTGCGTCCAAGTTCCGCTTCGATGCGCGCAAAAGCTTCAGCGGTCGAAAACGCAGGCACCTGATCCTGTAGCGTCGACAACTCCTTCACATACGCAAGCGGCAGAAGATCCGCTCGCGTACCGAGCGCCTGACCGATCTTGATGAACGTCGGTCCTAAGCTAATCAAACTTTTGCTCAACCAGACCGCCTGCTTTTCGAGACGAGCCGCTTTGTTGTCTGACCCTTCGTGGCCGCGAAAAACGATCAAGCGCAGCAGCCGGATGAACCTGTCGCCGGCAAAGTGAAGCGCGTAACGCGTGTGAGCCTTGATTCGTGTAATTAGATTGTTCGGTTTTGTTTCTTCGTGAAGACGATCGACCATGCGGCGGTTGAAGTCTGCGCGGATGTCGTAAGTGTCGAGGAATAGATAGAGCGTAAACAGTCCCAGCACGCGAGCCACGCGCGCGAGCCGGAGCCAACCGCGCAGACCGCGGCCCTTGAGAATCTCAGCCACCAGTTCGTCAGTTAGCGGTTTCGCAGCAGAGTTGTTCTTGACGGAAGACGACGAAGCTTTGGGGCTGACGCTGCTAATCGCGTCGCCGTTCTTCGAGAACGGGGTTGATGCTGGAACTAATGCTTTCGTAGTACTCATGGTCGTCAATTCAAATCAGCGCGAGCGTGTGGCGCGCGCCGCTGCGTTCAAAATAACTCTCCGCGCGCTTCACGTCTTTATCGATCTGCGCTTTCAACTCTTCAAGGGAACCAAACTTTCGCTCGTCACGCAAGCGGTGGAGAAAGCGAACCCGCACCACATCCCCATAGAGATCGCCCGCCCAGTTGATTACGAATGTCTCGACTGAAGGTTCCGTATCCGCCGTAAAAGTCGGCCGCACCCCCACATTCGTTACGCTGCGGCGCCAGCGCCCCTCAATCAGGGCCCCGGTTACGTACACGCCGTTGCGGGGTATGACGCGATTATGCGGGTGCAAGTTGGCCGTGGGAAACCCAAGAGTCGCGCCGCGCTCAGCACCGCGCTCTACGCGGCCCTCGACGCCATACGGGCGACCAAGCAGCCGGCGCGCGAGATTCACCCTGCCCTCTGACAGCAGCTTCCTTACTTTGCTGGAGCTGACGCGCTGGCTGCGAAACTGCACTTCCGGAACTTCGTCCGCCAGAAAACCAAGTTCTACGCTAACGCGCCTGAGTAGTTCGATGTTGCCCTCGCGATTGTGCCCAAACGCGAAGCCGCGACCGAGGTAAACTTCTTTGGCGTGCAACCGATCCTTTACGACGTCGCGCAGAAAATCTTCAGCACGGATTTGGGAAAATGCTTCATCGAAATGAATGACGATCGTTTGCTCAATACCGAGCACGCCAAATCCTTCGACTTTTTGATCGAGTGTTTGCAGGAGCGGCGGTGCTGATTCTGGATGCAATACGGCGCGCGGATGCGGATCAAAAGTTATTACTGTCGGGACCGCGCCAGTCTCACGCGCCCTTTCAACGACGGTACGCATGATCAATTGGTGGCCGAGGTGCAAGCCATCAAACACGCCCAAGGTTAGGACGGTGGGTCTTTGAATTTCAGCGTTATCGGTGCCGTGGAATAAGCGCATAAAAAAGTACTGAGTGATGAGTTCTGAGTACTGAGTTCTGAGTACTTCCCCAATTCTCAGCACTCAGCACTCAGTACTCAGCACTCATCACTCATCACTGACTTCCAGTCCATCGTAAGCCCATTCAACACCTGACGGCAGTCGCGCAGAGTCACGCCCATGCTTCACGTCATGCGCGATGTGGGTGAGGTAAGCACGCTTGGGCTTGATCTTCTCGATGTACTCGAGCGCCTTGTCCAGCCACAGGTGAGTTGGATGTTCCTTAAATCGCAGGCAGTCGAGCACCAACGCGTCAAGACCGCGCATCAGTTCCATTGTGTCCGGCGGAATCTCGCTGAGATCAGTTGCGTAGGCAAAATCGTTGAAACGGTATGCCATTACCGGCAGCCGCCCGTGAATTACTTGCAGCGGTGTAATCAGAAAGTCTTTGTCCAAACAAAAGGCCGCGCCCGGCTCGACGGTGTGCGGGATCACCTGCGGCAGCCCGCCGCCAAAGTGTGAAGGCTCGAAGATGTATTTGAAGATGCGCCGGATATCGACCCAGGCGCGCTCGTTCGCATAAAGACCAAGAGCGCCGTAACGAAAATTCAGCGGGCGAATGTCGTCAAGACCGAAAATGTGGTCGGCGTGGCAATGCGTAATCAAGACTGCGTCGAGGCGCTTCAGTCCATAGCGCAATGCCTGCTGGCGAAAGTCGGATGAAGTATCGACGAGGACAGAATGGCCGGCATGTTCGACAACAATGGAAACTCGCAAGCGCTTGTCGCGCGGATCCGGAGACGTGCAGGTTTCGCATTCGCAGGCGATGGAGGGGACGCCGGTAGATGTTCCGGTACCGAGAAAGGTCAGCTTCATGATCACGTCCAATGTCCAACGTCCAAAGTCCAAAGTCAAACAAAGATTGGGTTAACGACTTTGGACCCTTGGACTTTGGACCCTTGGACTTTGGACCCCTGGACTTTGGACTGCGTTTATCCCCCCGTGATGTCCTGGCTTGAAAAGGTGCGGGCCTTTGGCTTGGCGTTGGTCAAAGAGACAAACTGCATGCGCAAATCGGCGAGCAGGTCTTCGAGAATCTGCTCCTCCTGCGGCAGTAGGTTGCCGCGTGTTTTTTGTTGCAGCATTCCCAGCACGTCGATCCAGTGTTTGCCGAGTTCGAGATCGACCTCGCGTTTGTGGGTTACCGGGTGTTCCATCATACCCAGTGAAGACGCAGCATTGGATGCTATCGACATCATGAAGCTCGCGAAACTTGCCGGATCCTCAGCGCCGGGCGGGTCAACTTCTCTGCCCTCGGCGTCGGCTGGCGTGCTCGGCGCGTCTCTTGTTGCTGCTGGAGGCGTCGTTTCGACGGTGCTCGACGCAGCGCCAGCCTGTGCGGTCGCCGGCGGTTCAGGTGAAGAACCAACTGTGGCACTTGCGGGTTCAGGCTTTTCTGGTGTTGGCTCAGGCCGCTCATTTTCCGGCACGTCGCGCGGCGTACCATCAGGATTGAAGAGCCGCCGATCTGTAACTTTGTAACTGGTTTGTTCCTCGTTCATTTCCCCTACCTATCTCAGACTAAATACCTAAAGACCGAAGAGCGTCAGCAAATTCTTGGGCGTTGTAAATGTAAGTCGATGGTAGCACCCGCCTCTTGCACCTGCAAGACAGCCTGCATTTTTCGACTTTGGACTTTGGACTTTGGACTTTAGACTGTTTGCATGCCTGCCAACTTTCAAGATCTTATCGAACTAATGCAGAAGCTGCGTTCACCCGACGGTTGTCCGTGGGATCGCGAACAAACTTACGCCACACTCGCGCCGATGCTTTTGGAAGAAGCATACGAGGCCTTCGAAGCGGTTGAGGCAGCGCGCGAGGGTCAGGCACACGAACTACGCGACGAACTCGGCGATCTGCTTTTCCAGATTGTTTTCTACGCGCAGGTTGCGCAGGAACAGGGCGACTTCTCCATCACTGATGTTACCAGCGCAATTCACGAGAAGATGGTGCGCCGCCATCCTCACGTCTTCGGCGACACCAACGCCGCGGACACCGCAACGGTTCTCCGCAATTGGGAAGCGATGAAGCAGGACGAGCGGCGCGCCGCCGGAAAGAGCGAGCGCGAGGAATCTCTGCTTGATGGCGTGTCGTCGAAAGCGCCGGCGCTAATGGAGGCGCACCAGCTTTCTACCAAGGCCGCGCGTGTTGGCTTTGATTGGGAGAAACTCGAAGACATCTTCGCTAAACTCGAGGAAGAAGTCGGCGAACTTCGCGCAGCCATTCAAACGCATGCGTCGTCAAATACTGAGGCTGATCACACTCGAATTAGAGAAGAACTAGGTGACCTGCTTTTTGCCGCAACAAATATCGCCCGACACCTGAAGGTAGAACCAGAGGCTGCATTGAAGTTAACCAACAGAAAGTTTCGGCGTAGGTTTGGCTTTATTGAAAGGAAGTTGCGGGAGCGCGGTCAGAAGTTGGATGCGACAACCCTTGATGAGCTTGAAACACTCTGGCAGGAAGCGAAGGGCGAGAAGGCAGAAGGCAAGAAGCAGTAAGCAGTAAGCAGAAAAAGATGGCTCCTGTTTTCTGCCTACTGCTTTCTGCCTTCTGCTTTCTGCTTTCTCAGTCGGTGATCTGCAGCGAACGAAGCACGTTGCGAAACGCCCCCTGATAACTTGCTGACTCGTTTTCCGGCGCCACGGCGATCATGTAGAAGAGCTGGCCGTCGCGCAGTTGGGTCGTTATCACTGTGATGGCCTCTGCCTGGCCAGTTGCTTCGTTGACGTTGGTTAAGTTCGTAGTCAATCCAGTTCGTCCGCCCACAGTGGTTCGGACCAAACCGCTGCGCTGGCGCAGGTTTGCATTGCCCTGAGTCAGGCTACTCAGAAACTCCTGCGTCCCTTGTTGCAGGTTCCGGCTTTGGGTTTGGCCCACGCCAAAGTTGACGCCGTGCGTGTAAACAACCTGGCCCTGATACTGGCCGTAAGCACCTTGCGGAGAGAACCAAACGGAACTGCTCTCACTCAACTGTTGCCAATTACTCGGTACGCTCACGCGCACAATGCCGCCCAGCGTGGAATAGTTTTGATAACGGGTCGAGGGATACTCAACCCGGCCGCGCGGTGCATTGTTAGGATAGTTTCCAGTGGTCTCACCGGTTGGATTACGCTGGCCATTGCGCGCAATCTCTTCCATCGACGGGGCGCGGCCCATACCACGCAGGCGCGCCTGAATCCGATCGAAGTCTCGCGTGTCACGAATGGGATTGACCACTCGCAGATATTGAGCTTCCTGGTTGATGCGAGCATAGCGATCTGCCGGACTCGGGTGGTCGCTCAAAAAGCCGCCACCAGCGCCACCGCTCTGCTGCTCGATGGTCCTGAACATGTTCGCCAGATCGTGTGGGTCGTAGCCGGCGCGCGCCATGATCTGTGCCCCAAGAATGTCCGCCTCTGTTTCATACTCACGGCTGAACTTTAAGAAGTAGACACCGACTCCCTGGCCGGCAATCTGCGCTGCCGCTCCGGCTGGACCACCGATAATCTGTCCGCCGATGCCGAGGATTCCGGCAAGCAAACCATACTTCTGCGCCTTGGAAGCCTGGGCAGTGCCATGGCGCAACGCAACGTGGCTCAACTCGTGGGCCATCACACCCGCCATTTGACCTTCAGTACGCGCCGCTTCGATCATGCCGCGGTTCACATACATCGGACCACCGGGCAGTGCGAACGCATTAATGTCGCGCGCGTTCACTATCTTGAAATAGTATTGGAACTCAGGGTGCTGAAACTCCTGCGGAATATTATTAACGAGTCGCTGGCCAACCCGCGAGACATAGTTGGTCGCCTCGGAGTCGTTCAGAATCGGCATCTGCTGTTCTACTTCAGCGGCCGCTTGCCTGCCGACCTTGACGTCGTCTGTGGGTTTGTATTTGTTGCCGTGATACTTGATTTGCGTCTGCGCAAATACCGAAACAGGCATCGCAAAAACTGCAACAACGACTAGCCATGCCAACAGCCGCTGCATTCCGTTTGAATTTTTTCTAATCATTTCTTCCTCCGTATCGACAATCGCTGATCGCTGATCGCTGATCGCCGCTAAACAAAACTGTTCTGAAATCTAAATGCCGCTGGAATAACTAAGAGCGGCTCACTCCGAGGTTTGCCGCTCTTATCGTTGCCATCCTTACCGCTTTGCCTCATCCTCCCCGGATAAAATCTCTTTGCCGTGCTCGCGGCTTATGTGGAAGAGGGCCTTTGGTCTGGCCGTGGTTTGATGACCCGCCGAAAGCGCACGTTTGCCGGCTTTTTGTTGCCGAAACATTGCAACGCGGAAACTCATGCTGAACCAAAACGCAACATCATTTGCGTTTTTGAGCACGATTTCAGTTCGAAGATTCTGCAAGTTGGCTATTGAATAACCCTCCGCCGGTTGTTACTGCAAGGTCGGTGCCAAACTACGCTGAATCCTAAAATTTGTTTCGTGGCTGGATGTGTTCATTAAGCCAATGTGAGGGCTCAGCAATTGGCGCTATGTAATGCGGCTCGCCCTTCCCGACGCGGACCATCGAAACAATGAGGAAAATAAAAGCAGCCAGGCCGAAAAGTGTCCCGCCAACTGAACTACCGCTAATTACACCAACAACTCCAAACAACGTACGCACGACCAGGATAGCGATGTGCAGGGCCAGACCCTGGGCTGCATGAAACCGCACCCGCGGCGCCTTTCTGGGTACTAAGAATAATTCGAGTAACGCAACCACCACTCCGACGAAGGGAGCGTAGGGCAACATCATCGCCCACTTCTCCGGCAGACCTATTCCAGCTACGGATCGGTGAGTTGGTTTCTGCTCCAGCGGCCGATATGGTGCGGGCGGCGGTTGATAAGGTGCAGGCTGCGAATAAGTGGGCGGGACAAAAATTGACGGATAAGGTGCATCGGGAGAGACGTTATCGTAGCGGCGCGTCGGCGCTTCCGAATATATGTTCTGTCGCGCGTTTTCGTTCGCGGAGCGCTCGACTTTGCGCGTCGCTCCCTTGACTTCCTGAGTCTCTGGTTTAATGTCGCCCGACGTCTCGCCGACGTTCTTAACGAAGTCAGGATCGAGTGGGTTAGTGTCGTATTTGCTCTTCTTCGGCTCCATCAGCAAGTCCTACGAGCGGCACGCGTGAATGGTTCAATCTTACTCGTCCGCAATTGCATACTCAACCTCCTGCCAACGCTCCTCTCGCTCGGAGATACGAAACGCGCGAATCACGGGTTTTGGGCCAGCCAAACCGATTATGAAATAGACGGCTTGAGGATAATAGGCCAACCGGAGATCGGTTTCGGAAGGCGCGGGCTCAGCCGAACGCGGATGGGAATGATAGATCGCCAGGAGCTCTTCACTACGCTCGCGCATCTTACGCTGCGCCGCGAAAAGATCTTCGGGCGCTGCCTCATACGAGATGCTTGTATAGGCGGCAACGTTATGGAGCGGGTAGATGCTGGTCACTTGCTCGCCTGCGCCACCGAAGAGGCCACAGCACTCAGCCGGATCAGCTTCTTTCGCGTGTGCAAGAATCTGATCGCGTTGCGAACTCTGAAGAGTGATCATTGTTTGGGTCTAACGATAAGAAAGGCTGTCCGCAGATTACGTTCGCCGCTTACTGCTTGTCGACGATCTTGAGATGCAATTCTTCCAACTGTTTCTGATC
>JBDUAQ010000264.1:0-3530 GCA_040004575.1 bacterium | reverse complement strand
TACCACTTGACCGAAGTCTCGATAAACTTCTCCAGCTCCGAAAAGGCGACGATCTCGTCAAACTTTCGCTCTATCTCGGCGCGCCGCATCCCCAGGATGGCGCCGCTCAGAAAAATGTTTTCGCGGCCGGTGAGATCTGGATGAAATCCAGTCCCGACTTCAAGCAAACTACCGATTCGTCCGAATAGTTCGACTTCACCAGTCGTAGGTTTGGTTACGCGCGAAAGAATTTTCAGGAGCGTTGACTTGCCGGCGCCGTTGTGACCGATGATGCCGACTAGTTCGCCCTGTCCGATTTCCAGGTTGATGTCGCTTAGTGCCCAGAGTATCTGATGACCGTTACCGCTTTTGAGCTTTCTGAATGGCGCCGTGACTACGCCACCGATCATTTCGCGGAATGTCATGTAGCCCGGATGGAGTCCACCGATGCGGTAGCGTTTGCTGACGTGGCCGATTTTGATCGCTGGTTTCATCAATTCAGACAACATCGGCGAAAGTATCTTCAAAGCTCCGGAAGACATAGACGGAACACAAGAGCACCGCCAAAGTTATGGCGGCTGAAACAGACAAGTGGAACCAGTTGAATGGTTGCCCAGTGAGCGACGCGCGAAATGCCTCGATGATGCCCGCGACCGGATTGACAGTCAGCAGCCATTTCCATTTTTCCGGCACAACGCTGACTGGGTAGATCACCGGCGAGGCAAACATCCAAAGTTGAATAATGAATGGAAGCGCGTGACGGAGGTCTCGGTATTTAACGGTCAGGGCTGCCGACAGCAAGCCCACTCCGAGCGCGAGCAACGTCATCAGCAAAATGATCAGAGGTAAAAGCAGAATGTTCAGAGTGAGACTCACGCCGTAGTAGAAGCACATTACGATCAACAACAAGAAAGCTACGCCCAGATCGACTAGCCCCGCGCCGACTGAGGCTGCTGGGATGAACATGCGTGGAAAGTAGACTTTCGTAATCAGGTTGGCATTGCTAATCAAACTGTTGGTGCTGTTGGTGACGGCGTTGGCAAAAAAGAGCCAGAGCAGTAAACCGGAAAGTGCGAAAAGCGGATAAGGCAGCGGACCCGCATCGAGCCGCACGAAGCGATTAAACACCAGCGTGAAGATGAGCATGGTCCCGAGCGGCTGAATAATTACCCAGGCCAATCCCATGAGCGTCTGCTTGTAGCGCACCTTGACGTCGCGAAGCGTGAGAAAGTAGAGCAACTCGCGATAGGGCCACAGTTCAGACAAGTTGAGTTGTACGCCGGCCTCCTCTGACTTGATCAGCGCGTGCCTGGGAGGGTCGGAGGTAAAGTTTGCGGGAACTGGTTCGACGTGCCGAACCGTTTGAGCGGAGGTAGCCTGGGGAAGCTCGCGGCCTTTGCTGGTTTGTAAATCCATCAAGCTCTAGCTTATGTTGCTTGCAGTCGAGTTGGCCAGTCTAAAGACCGCGAAACAGTGTCGTCAAGGAAGGCCCAGAGTTGCAAGTGAATACACTCAAGCGCATTGTGCCCCGACCTTTCTGGCCTTACCTCGGCGCGACGCGACGTTGGCTGCGCACAGTTCCACCGCAAGTACAGCTTCAGAAGCAGCGTCTGCTTTCCGACCCATCGCTCTCCGCAAGCGAGCGTAAGCTTCTCAGTAAAGTAAGCAGTCGCATCTACTACAACGACGGCATGTATCACGGCGACGGCGCGCATTATTTCAAAGTGGGTCTGTCGGCGATCAGTTGCATCAATGAAGCGGTTGAAAACGCAGGCTTGACGGCGGTGCGCTCAATACTTGATTTTCCCTGCGGCAGTGGGCGCGTGCTCAGGTTTTTGGTCCAGCGATTTCCCGAGGCGGAGATTACTGCTTGTGAGCTCGAGCGCGGCCCGGTGGAGTTTTGCGTGCGCACGTTTGGCGCGCGGGCCGCGTATTCATCGCTGAATCTTGATGAAGTCTCCCTCGGCAGAAAGTTTGCTTTGATTTGGTGTGGCTCGCTCGTCACCCACCTAAACGAATCCGGAATCGTCGCGCTGCTTCAACTCTTTCGTCGCCACTTGGCTGAGGGTGGACTGATGATCTTCACAACTCACGGCGACTTTGTGCCGGGCAGAATCGTGGGACGAGAATTCGATTACGGGCTGGAGGCGGAACAGATCGAAAGGATTGGCCGCGACTATCCGCGGACTGGTTACGGATTTGAAGATTACCCGGAAGCCAAAGATTACGGTGTTTCGCTGACCTCGCCGGAGTGGATCCGCGCCCGAGTTCGCGAGCTGGGCGGCTTACGAGAAGTCTTCTTCAAGGAGCGCGGCTGGGACAACCACCAGGATGTGTTTGGGTTTGTGCTGGAGGTTGACTAACCGCCAAAACGCCAGGAACGCCAGGCGGCAAGAAGTTCAGAGTTCAAACTTCAGCTTGTCTTTTTCGGAGTAAGAGCAACCTAAAGGTTGAACTCTGAAATACAAGCCTGTTCCGGCGCCTTGGCGGTTCGCCTAAACGTCAATCGTTCCATAACGCTTGTGAGTATTTCGCTGGCGGGCGCGCGCGCGCCCGCGCATGAAGGAGTTGGGAATCAACAGCCGCAGCAGCATTCGAGCTGTCGCACGAGACGAGTTAGCTCCTCGCCAGTTCTCCATCATCAAACTCAACGCCTGCGACTTCTGACCTATGCGCAAGAAATCTTCGGCCCGGTTGAATCTGGTAGTTCTTTGCAGTTCAGCGATCTGCTTTTCAGTGAAACCAAATCTCCACGCCGCCTCGCGCTGGGCGCGCAACTGTTCTTCAAGCATCAGCGTTTGGTCCCAACTCACATTCGAGCCATGCCGGCGCCAGGCTGATAAAATTCGCGGGTCGAATGCGAACTCCCCTTCATCACTTAAGCGCAGATACAGATCGTAGTCTTCTAGTTTCGCTGCTTCATCCCAGCGATGTTTATCAAGAGACGCGCGGCGATATAAAACCGTCGGGCTCATTGGCGCTGTTGTTTGCAGGAGCATCGCCCGCGCATCACCGTCCGCATAGCGGGCCCAGGCGGCAGTGGAATCGACGATGCGGTTTTGTTCGTCAATGAAATAAGCGTGGCCATAGGCAAGGACAGCCTGAGCGCGCGATTCGAGCAAGCCCACTCGCGCTGCGAGAAAATCGGGAAGCCACAAATCATCCGAACCGAGATAAGCGAAGTATTCGCCGCGCGCTCCCTCAAAGCCCTCGTTCAAGGTTGCGCACAAGCCACGGTTGTCTCGCGCGAACAATTCACAGGGAAAAGGACAGTCGCTAAGCGTGCGTTCGATCACGCGCGGCGACTCGTCGCTCGAACCGTCGTCTATAACAATCAACTCCGCCGGCGCGAGCGTCTGGTTCATGATCGAACGCAGCGTGGCTTCGACAAACCGCGCATGATTGTAAGAAGGCACGACAACGGAGACGGCGCGCGGCTCCCGGCGGAGTGTTAGTGCGGCCTCTTCCTCTAACTCAGTTGCGATCATGTTTTTGTTACTTTACAGTCTTTGCCGTCAGACAAGCAGTTTAGAGTTCAAGCTTTAGCTTGC
>JBDUAQ010000093.1:0-11922 GCA_040004575.1 bacterium | reverse complement strand
GCATCGCCGCCAGCTCTGCCCAGATGAATGCGGCAACAAGCGCGATAAGTCCGCCCAAAGCCCAAACAAAAAGTATCAGGAAAGGAGTAGTAACCAGGCGGGCGACCACGGCCGGATTCATGAAGATGCCGGACCCGATAATGCCGCCCATCACAATCATCGTGGCGTCAAACAAGCCAAGGCGGCGCGCCAACGCCGGCGCGGGCTTAGCAACAGCACTTGAATCGTTTATTCTGTCCACTCTATTCAGTCGTAACGTTTGATTCTTTCAAGCCAAATCTTTCGAAACGGTTGGGCCAATGCAAATTAGTGTTGACCAGGTGAACTATCTGAACATCGGGTTGATGATTGTCTCATGCGTCGCTGCCTTTTTGTTCCCCTTTGAGCTTTTTCTTTTCTCCTACGCGGTCCTCGGCCCCTTGCATTACCTGACTGAAATCTCCTGGCTGCATGAAAGAAACTATTTCACTGAAGCGAAACCCGGGAAACGAAAACAGCGTCCGCACAGCGGTTGGTTAATGCTGGTGGCAATCACAACCTTGCTCCTGATCATCGGGTTCGTATCCGCGGAGATCATGGGCTTTTTTTATAGCCCAAAATGGGAAATCACTCTTCTCTACCTGGTTTTTATTTCAGCTTTGTTGATAACGGAAGTTCAGAACAAGCGCCAAAAAATCTGGGTGCTCCTATTCGCTCCGGCCCTCCTTGTACCGCTCGCCTTCTCGCGCTACTACATCATTGTCGCCTTTTTCCTGGTGACCATCATTCACGTCTTCTTTTTCACCGGCGCTTTCATTCTCTACGGCGCGCTAAAAGGGAAAAGCGCTTCCGGCTTGTTGTCTCTGCTGGTCTTCCTTTTGTGCGCGGTCAGTTTTTTTGTTTATGTGCCGGCGGGCCATGGCGCCGGAGACTACATCAGGGGCAGCTATCGCTCGTTTAACGCGCTCAATGCGGAACTAATAAAGCTCTTCAGACTTGGCGCAGGAGATTCGCCTGCAGAGGTCTACGAATCGCAGAACGGCATAATGATCATGAGGCTCATCGCCTTTGCGTACACGTATCACTATCTCAATTGGTTTTCGAAGACCTCGATAATCAAGTGGCACGAAGTCTCAAAGAACCGCATTGGCGCGATAGCCATCATCTGGATCGCTTCCCTCGCGCTATACGCGTATAACTACGATACTGGCATGGCAGTTTTGTACTTCATCAGCGTTCTGCATGTTATGCTGGAGTTCCCATTGAACCACCGAACCTTCGCCGGAATTGGCAGAGAACTATACGCTATCGCCAAATGAATTCAGAAAACTTCATCGCTGCTAACGAAGGCGTCTCAGCTCGTAATCTGGATCTCCATTCACTCGGCATTTACGACCGCGCAACTATTTTCTGGTCCTGGCTATTTCCGCTCAGCTACGTGGTTCACATCGCGGAAGAGTATTTCGGCGGCGAAGGCTATCCGGCTTACATCCTTCGGCTCAGAGGCGTGCACATGTCAACGGCGCGTTTCCTGGCAGCGCAAAGCGTGGGATTTATTCTGGTAACTGCGGGCGTGATAATGGCGAGAAGGCTCAAGTTTCTCCCGCTGATGCTGGTCATTTTGGGAACCATGGTAGCCGGTAACGCCCTTACGCACACAGTTACCGCGCTCAGCATTCTCAGTTATGGGCCAGGCTTAGTTTCCTCGATTTTCGTCTGGGGCCCGCTGGGAATAGCAACCATGATCCGCTTCAAGCGCCTCATAGACGACCCGCGACAATATTGGATCGCGATTGCGATTGGTGTGGCGATTAACGTCGTCATCGGAATCTTAACGATGAGAGGCGGGAGAGTTACTTAGCGACGTCGCGGAACTTAGGATGTCTTCTCTGTGCAACCTCCGTGTTCTCTGTGTCTCTGTGGTAAATACGCTAAGACAACTACGCACCACGGAGGCACAGAGAACACAGAGGTTGCACAGAGACAATCACCATCAAGATACCCAGAACTTGAAGACAGAAAAAACCGGAGCCATTCTTGAAATGACTCCGGTTTTCTGTTTGTCGGTCGGAAAGGTTAGAAGCCGTTGCTTGCTCCCTTGAAGCCATGCAGCGCTTGCTTAAGTCCCCATTTGATGACGCGCATGTTGTCGTAGCAATAACCGAGAATGTAGTTGCACGTCGAGAGACAGTGCTTCGTGCATTCAACTTTCATATCGTCCAACTGCTTCACGTCAAACTTGTGGTTACCGACGGTGCCCCAGTCATGTGTCGCCGAATACATCGGGAAACACGGCGCCAGCGAGCCGTCCGTGCGAATGATCAGCGAATTCTGTCCGGCGCGGCACTGCCAGGGTGGAACGCGGCCACGCATCAGCAGTTTCATATCTTCCATATGCTGCGTCGGATTCGCCATCTTATATCCTTTATTGACGCGCAGATCCTGCAGGTAATCGAGCAGGGCATCAACCTTCGGCCAGTCGTCGGGAGTCAGATACGTCTGATTCTCGTTGAGATGTTTGAAGTGAGTTTGCTCCATCATCGGCGTTTCGTTCACGTGGTAATCAGTGGCGATGCCGTTGTCGTGAGCAATCTCGGTCAGTTCTTTAACATCGTCCATGTTGTTGTGGCAGATGTTGATATTGAACATTACCGAGTAGCCGTAATGATGCTGGCGTTTTATGAGGTAATCGAAGTAAGGGCGAATAGGGTCGAGCGCTTTCGGCAAAGACTTGCGCTCTTTGACGGAATCAACCGCGAGATTAAACGTCGCGATACCCGCATCGCCGAGCCGGTCGATTACGTCGGGCTTCATCAAGCGGCCGTTGGTAGGCAAGTAAACGAAGATGTCTCGCTTGGCGCTGTAGTCGACGATTTTGTGGATGAACTTTGGACGCAGCAGCGGCTCGCCACCCATCAAGGCCAACACGCGCGAACCGATTGAATGAAGCCAATCGATGGAGCGCTTGGCAACGTCTTCAGTCATGCCCTTGACGGCGTTGTTGTAAGACCAGCAATAGTGACAATCGAGATTGCACTTCCATTCCGTGAACAGGTACGGAACCATCGGGCGCAACTCGTTGCTGTGCCAACGTGACTTGAAGTAAGGAGAGCCCCAGCTCTTCCAGGTCCGAATGGCGTTAAACTTCTGGTATTCCTTCCGGGTCATCGGGACCGGATCGGGCTTCTGCGGGTAAACCGGTTCCGGCAATACTTCTTCGGGCATCGGTTCGAGCTTGGGGGCCGCTTCCGATTTGTAAAGTATCTGATGGAGCTTTTGATCTATACGGAAAGGTTGGGCGGAACTTCCCGCTTCAAGGTTCTCCTGAATTTCTGCCATGTTGCTTCCTCTCTAAATTCATCAAACGCACGAAAATCGCGTCTTGGAAAATCAATCACAACTGTGGAAAGAATTGACGAACAACCGTTATTCGATTAGCGGAATCGACCGGCTCCCGGTAGAAGACGCCAGCCGCTGCGATCTAAGGTCAACGAATCGAGGCGAATGTTCGCTGATTTCCGCAGGAATTGCAAGCCTCTAAACGCATTTGACCGGGTTTCTTGGCCTCAGGTTGCGCCGTCGTTTGAATCGCGCTACGCTTCCCCCTTTTGTTGGACGCCTTTGTCCGCCCAAAGCGGGCTCCGACAAACTGAAGGACTAGACACCATTGGCAACCAGGGCTAGTGCAATCATCACTGCGGGCTTGCGGCCCGAGCTTTTTGCCGAACGAGGCGTCGTTTCGGCAAACAGGACTATGCTCGTTGCCCTGCTGGCGGTGTTGGTCTTAGCTGGGTTCGGTTTCCGTGTCTCGGGTTTGAGCGCAGAGGGCTTGAGTGAAGACGAACTAAACAAGCTTGAGGCCGTGACAGACTACCGCGAGCATGGACTGACAGCCGCTAACAGCGAGCATCCATTCCTGATGAAAGCGTTGCTGACCGTCAGCGTCGTCATAGCCGACAAATGGAACAGCGTTCCTTCCCTCGGAGGCCAGGTGCCAATCGCACCGGAAACAACCCTACGTTTGCCCGGTATTATTTTCGGCGCGCTCACCGCGATTCTGATTTACCTGCTGGCCGCCGAATTGTTTGGCGCGGAGGTCGGATTGATCGCGGCAGCGCTGTGGGCCTTTGATCCCATGGCCATCGGATTCAATCGCATCGCCAAAGAGGACACATTCGCATTGTTCTTCTTCCTGCTGGGGAACCTTCTCTGGCTGCGTGGCCAACGTGTTGCCGAAACTAAATCCGTAACTGAGGGCGAAAAATACTATTGGGCGGCTGCTGCCGCTTTTGGCGCGTTGATGGCTTCGAAGTATCTGCCACAACTTCTATCCGTCACAATCTGTTACTACTACATCTTCCAGGGAGTTCCAGCGACCCGTTGGCGGCTGGAGAAAATCCGACTACTCAAATTCTACGGCCTCATGTTTGTCGTATTCCTGGTGCTGAATCCGCCCGTGCTGCTGCCAGCCAGTTGGCATCAGATGACTCAGTTCGCCAGCCAAAAACGGATCGGCCACGACGGTCTCGAATTCATGGGTAAGCTTTATTCACATAAGCTTACGGACTGGTTTCGGGGAGTACCCTGGTATTTTTATCATCTCTTCATAATTGTGAAGCTGCCCGTTTTAACGGTCGCCGGGTTTCTGGTGGGCCTGCCGCTCATTTTCCGGCGCAAGCTTGGCGATGGACGCTACTTCATTATCCTCTGGATGTTCCTTTGGATGATGACGTTCAGCTTTGGTGGTGGAAAGTTTACGCGCTACTTCACAACTGTGCTGCCCGCGGTGCTCATCACTTCGGCTATCGGAGTGCAAGCGGTTGGGCGTTGGCTGGGTGAAAGGCTTTCAGCGCTGCTGTCAGCCGACTGGCCCAGCGTTTTCGTACGACTTGTGCTGGCGCTAATTGTTATCGCGGGATCGCTGACTGCCCTGACTAAAGCGGCGCCGCATTTCAGGCTCTACACCAATGCTCTCGGCGGCGGCATGGCCAAGGCGGGCTATTACTTTCCGCACGACGAGTTTTACGACTCGAGTATGCGCGACGCGATATTTGAGATAGCTAAACGCGCGCCGCCCGGAGCGCGAGTGGCAAGTGAGAGTCAAACTTTAGCCAGCTACTACGCGCAGCGCGCCGGGCGTCCTGATCTGGTTTGCGTTTTCCTTTCCGATCCAAACGAGCTGGAGCAACTGCGCGAAGGAGACTTTGTAATTGTCGCGCGCGGACGTCGCTATTTCAGCAACGAACTAATTCTTGCGGCACTCGAACAGTCCGCTGCTCCGGCGTTTCGTGTTTCACTGGGCAGCGTACCTTCGGCCTCGATTTACCAGTTGGATCGCAAGTCGCTGGATGCGATCCGCGAAGCCGCGCGTCAATTGCCTCCAATGGCGAACGTCTTCGAGCGGCGCACCACTGATATTGAAAGATACTAGGCAACAACCTCCCGAAACCTTCTGTCGGCTGATTAGGGTCTGTATAATCTCCATCTTCCGTCCAAGCTTCTTTTAAAAACTGGAGGACCGTCTTGAAACGACTTCTCATCGCCACGCTCTTTCTTTGTTTCTCAGTCAGCCCTGCGCTCGCGCAAACTCAATCACAAGACAACCACTTCACACTTGAGCAAGTTATGAGTGCGCCCTTCCCTTCCAATCTGGTCGCAGCACCAGTGGGCGGCAGTGTTGCCTGGGTGCAGATCGCGAAAGGCTCACGGAATGTTTGGGTGGCAAGTCCGCCCGAGTACAAGGGCAGACAACTCACTTCCTATACCGGCGACGACGGCGAGGAAATTGGCGAATTGGTTTGGACCACGGACGCCAAGGCGATTATTTACACGCGCGGTGGCGACCTCGATAACTTTGGCGATAGCCCCAATCCGCGCAGCGCTCCGGAGGAACCAAAACAACTATTGTGGCTCGTTACCCTCGACGGCAAGCCGCCGCACCAGTTGGCTGAAGGACATTCCGCCGCTGTCTCCCCAAAAGGTGATCTGGTTGCCTACATTTCCAAGCGAGACATTTGGTCGCTAAGGCTCAACGGCAGTGGCAACCACCCCATCGGGGCTGCCCCGATGGGGACCCCGGACAAGCCAAGCGCGCTCGTAGCGACGAAAGGGCAGAGCGACTCTCTTCGTTGGTCACCCGACGGATCGAAGCTCGTATTTGTTAATGGGCGTCGCGATCACGGCTTCATCGGTCTGTATGATCTGGCCGCTAAGAGTGTGCGCTATCTCGATCCGAGCGTGGATCGCGACGGCGAGCCAGTTTGGTCGCGAGATAGTAAACAAGTTGCCTTCATTCGCATTCCGGCGTCGCGTGAGGCGGCGGCGTTTGCGCCCAAACGCAGCGGTGAGCCGTGGTCGATTCGAGTTGCCAATGCCGAGACAGGCGAAGGGCGTGAAGTTTGGAAGGCAGACAAGAACGCCGGCAGCGTCTTTAGAAATATCGTCGCGGATTACCAGCTCATCTGGTCGGCTGATAATCACATCGTTTTTCCCTGGGAGAAAGACGGTTGGACGCACCTGTATGCAGTTGCTTCTGCGGCTGACTCGCGCAGTGCGAAAGCCCTTCTCCTGACACCTGGAGACTTTGAAGTTGAGCATGCATCCGCGAGCGCCGATGGAAAGGAGATCATCTATTCTTCAAATCAGTCTGACATCGATCGTCGCTACATTTGGCGCGTTCCCGCAGCCGGTGGAAAACAACAGACAGCAGTGACGGCCGGAATAATAGGTGGCAACAGCATCGAGTGGTCGCCGGTAGAGACCAGTGACGGAAAAGGCGTTGCGTTCTTTCATTCGGATGCACGAAGGCCCGGACGTGCCGGAATCCAGATTGGCACAGCTTCTATTCAGGACCTCGCGTCGCAGACGATTCCTGCCGAGTTTCCCGAAAGCTCGCTCGTCGAACCCGAGCAGGTGATCTTCGACAGCGCCGACGGCATGAAGATCCATGGCCAACTGTTTCTGCCCGAGAACCTCGACAAGACAAAGCGCCATCCCGCGATTATTTTTTTCCACGGCGGCTCGCGGCGGCAGATGCTTTTGGGCTGGCATTACATGTACTACTACCGCAACGCTTACGCGATGAATCAGTATCTTGCGAATCACGGTTACATCGTGCTGTCCGTGAACTACCGCAGCGGCATCGGCTACGGCATGGAGTTTCGCGAGGCTTTGAATTACGGAGCGACCGGCGGCAGCGAGTTCAACGATGTGATGGGCGCGGGAATTTACATGCGCAATCGTCCCGATGTAGATCCGCAGCGAATTGGATTGTGGGGTGGCTCGTACGGCGGTTACCTGACGGCGATGGGACTTGCGCGCGCTTCGAATCTTTTCGCGGCTGGCGTCGACATGCACGGCGTTCACGACTGGAACATCGTCGTGCGCAACTTCGTGCTGACCTACGATCCACTTGCCAAGCCTGATGCCGCGCGGTTGGCGTTTGAATCATCGCCGCTCGCGTCGATCAAGACCTGGCGTTCGCCGGTGTTGCTGATTCACGGCGACGACGATCGCAACGTGCCGTTTAGCGAAACAGTCCATTTGGTTGAGGCCTTACGCAATCAGGGAGTGGAGTTTGAGCAGCTAATCTTTCCGGATGAGATACACGATTTTCTGCGACACGAGGATTGGCTGCGCGCCTATCGCGCCTCGGCGGATTTCATGGATCGCCATTTGAAAAACAGCGCCCGCTGATTTGCGGACGAACCCGCTCGCTACCGTGAGGTGGTACTGACCTCATCACAGTGAGGCCTGAGTATTGTCGAAGTATCGTCAACTCGAAGTACTTGAAGGACTCATTTGGGAGCGCTCATCGCTTCTTTGAGGCGATTGAGATCGATCACTTCGAGCTCACTTGAGGTGTAATTTGCAACAAACAAAGTCCTGCCATCCTGCGATTGTCCAAACTCGCGCGGAAAGATTCCCGCCGGCACGCTGCCCACGACAGCGGCCTGACCTTCGGCTACCCGAGCTGCATCGATAACGCTCATTGTCTGCCGCGCGGTCTGATCTTTGGCGAAGCGGTTTGAATTGGTAACCAGCACGAATTTTCCATCGTTCACTACCGCGACTCCCACGGGCGAAGAACCCACTGGTACCTTGCCTACCTGCGCGTGTTCCGGATCACTTCGCATCGAATTGGTGTTAAAGGCCAGCAAGGAATTCGAGTTTCGTGCCGTTACAAACACCCGTTCACCGTTCGGTGAGATTGCCAGACGAACGGGGCTGCACCCAGCGGGCACATTCGATACTATTGAGTGTGCTGGATCGGTTTGAGCGCGGACGACGTCTACCACAATTATCGCCCCTTGCGCATATTCCTCTTTAGCGGTGGCAGGATCCGCGCCTTCTGGTTTGCAAGCGATCGGCCAGTTGAGAGACTTCGGCGCCTGCTGGCTCGTCGTGTAAAGCCACTTTCCATCCGGCGACAACGTGAGGGCGATCGGCGCATTACCTACCGGGATTTTTCCGACCTTTGCGGTGTCTTTGAAACCTTCAGCGCGAGACTTCTCCAAATTGATGACAGTGATTGTTTCCGTGTTCTCATCACTCACAAACAGAAACTTGTCATCGCTGGTCACGTTTGCATAGACGCTGCCGGAGAATCTTCCGTCGCTGATATAGCCGAGGATTGGATCGCCGTGGCCAGAAGTCATCCGGTTCACGTCCATGAAAACCACGTACTCGTCGTCAGCTACAATCAATAACTTGCCGTCGTGAGTCATCACCATTCCGGTCGGCGATGATTCCACGGGGAAAACCTTCTGTAGCGTGATGCGACCATCTGCCCGGCGTAGCATCGCCACGCCGTTGGCCGACCTGGGGTTCGAGCTCGTCACAGAGACAAACAGCCAGCACCCATCATTGCTCGCAATCGTGCTGAATGGCTGGCCCGGGAGCGAGACGTAGGAAATTGATTGGGTCCCCGGGACACTACAACGAGAGGTTGGCTTTGAGCTCGTGGCTTGCGCGGCAGCACACGAACAAAGAAGCAGCACAAACAGCGGGGCGGCCAGAATCTGCTTTGCGAATGACGTAATCTCGACTGGAGTTTTCAAGGTGCGTCCCTCCTTAAGATTCGAAGATCGCTCTTCTAGAAGATATGAATTTCCACTGGAGCGTTGTGTATAAGAATTTTCGGAAGGCGATAGTCCAGCTTATCGTCTGACCTCAACCTCGACCGGCATTGCGTCGTGCGACTCGTAGCCTTCCGGCCAGTTCGAAATGTTCACGCCGTAGAGCCAATCAGACTCTGGGGTAACGGCGAAGCGAATCGTCAGGGGCAGACCACGCATCGCCCGAAGGCGGGTTAGATAACTATCGACGCGCCACTCCTGAATCAACGGTTGGCTACCGGGTTCTACCGATATTAGCCGCGAGCCACAGTCCCGCCCATTCACAAAAAGCGTGACGCGCGTCTTGATGTTTTCCGGCTTGGCATCCTCCGGCAACACCGGTTGAAGATGCGCGCGAACGATTAGCTCGCTGACACGACGACGATCCGCCCGCGCCGGCACAGTGTACTCAAGATAGCCAACCCCGTCCCCCCAGATGTATCCGGGTCCACCACCAACTTTCTCGAAGCGTTCGCTCGACGCCATCTCCGGCTTAAAGCGATAGAGGATCGATTTGTTTTCGTTCACGATCAGCAGTGGCATTGTCGCCGGATCGTTTGCCGGACGCGCCCACGCAAACTGACGCGGTACTAAATGCCGCGTTGGATCAAGCAGTCGATCAGGCGGATCCGCAGCGGCGAGCGATGCAAACATTTGCGAAGCGCGTGCAACTTCTGCCAACACACCACGGTCGCGATCGGTTGCGTATGTAACGCCGTAACCGCGCGCCGGATCAGGCGTCAGAATCCAAAACATCGCGCCGGCCGCGCCCGCGGCAACATTGCTCTGAAAATATGCGCGATACCAGTCAACCTGCGAAAAACCTTTGTAGCCCTCCACGCCCATTCCGAACTCACCGAACACGAGCGGCTTTTTAATCGCGAAGGCCGCTGCCGACCGGTTCTCAATGAACTCGCGCAGCGCTGCGGGAGAATCGACGTAGACGTCTGCGTCAGGGAGCGGATAGTGATGAACGTCGCAATAGTCGATGTTTGGTAACAGGTGGTCGGCAATCCACTCGCGTCGTTCAGCCGCAGTACGATAACCCCAGTCGCCGGGAGCGATAATGTGGTTGGGATCAAGCGACTTCAAATAGGCGCTCATCTCGGCAATCCAGGCGCGGCGTTCCGCCCAGCGGCTCGTTACCGCCTGGGCCTCATTCATTAACTCCCAACCAAAGATATTTGGGTCGTCTTTATAAAGCACGCCGGTGACCGTGTTGCGTCTGGTCGTGAGTTTCTCGAGCTGCTCGCGATAGAGGCGGCGCGTTTCGTCATTTGTATAAAAAAGCATTGCGCGTTCCGGGTTGATGCCGAAACGAAATTTTTCATCCGCCGCATCCGTGATGCCGGCCCAGCGCAGATACTGCGTGACACCGCCGGTATCGCGCCACCAGTTTGCGAGGCAGAGTTGCACGAGCAGGTGGTTGCGCGCGGCTTCGGCGATTACGTTGTCGAGGTGAACAAACGCTTCCTCGTTCCATTTGCCAGGGGCCCATCGAAGCGGGTGCGTGCGGGGCCAATCTGAAGAATCTGCGCCCACCGGCCCAATGTCGCCGGGCCCACCTTCACCTGAAGCCCACACACGAACAACGCGAATGCCTGTTTGCGCAGCTTGTCGCAAAGTCTCCGGCATGCGCGCGCGATCCTCGTCACGATGCATTACGGAAACATTGGCGCCGACAAAGCGAAATGGCTTACCCGCGATCACAAGCCGGCTTCCGCGCGTGCGTACAAACATATCTCCCGCCGCGCCACCTGCGTTACCGTGTTCGCGAAATAATAAAAACGCCGTGCCCACAGCAAGTGCGAGCGCGGCGATTACAAAAACTTTCTTCAGCATTAAAGCGAGTTCTAACTGTCCGCTAAGCTTGAGCATGTCGTTGTCTTCGGCGCAAGAACCCATAAGCAAACGACAAACCTAAGGTTTATCGGACCCTAGCGTGGGTTTGTTAATCTGATAAACCCCATGATTGCGCAGATAGCCGCCAGGATAACAAACAAATTAAAGAACGCCACAATATTGGAAGCAAGGTTGGAGTCGTTACTGATCAACCCCGCCCCCACGGCGAGAAGTTGAATATGAAATAGGAGCAGACAGACAGCGGCGTAGGAAAACCATCTAGCCGATGGGCCAAATGCTCGCGCTCGCGCGAAACCCAGCACGGCAGCTATTAGGGTTACAACAATACCGAGCAGCATCATTCCCAAAAAGATCGGAATAAAGGTACTGGCCTTGTTGACTGTTGTAGAAACCTGCGCGAGCACCACGATCGACGCTATGGACATTCGTTTCTCCTGAAAAGTTTTTGGTCTTTTGACAGACTAAGCGCCGTTTGGGCACGGCACAAGCGCGGGCGTGCACAAACGGCGTCAATTTAGATTTCGGCAATAACTACAGCGAACGCTATCGGCTTTGTCGGCAAGACAGATGTCCCGCGAAGCGAGCGAAAATACCGCACACCAGCTACTGCGTGATGTGAATCTCTTCTTCCTGATTGACGTGTCCCAGGAAGTAGATCAACCCACAGACAAAAGCAACGGCTGCCAGGCCCAACGCAATCCAACCTTGGGTATGACCGCCCGCCGGGTCGGCCGAAGTCACGAACTTATAGAAGAAGTAGATCGCCCCAACGGCTGACGCTAAACCCACCAGCGCTGCCAACAACTCTTTGATTTTCATTTTTACCCTCCGGCAATTGAGTCGCTATGAAGGTTTATAGAGAAAAAACCGAATACCCTTATGTGGCCAGCATGTTAACGCCGCGCATCGCGGAACGCAAGTGTTTCTCTGAGAGCCACAGTTTCGCGGGCTCTGAAATCCGGAC
>JBDUAQ010000263.1:0-3559 GCA_040004575.1 bacterium | reverse complement strand
TCAGTACTCAGCACTCAGTACTCAGCACTCAGTACTCAGCACTCAGTACTCAGCACTTATCTTAACGTGAACATCCTCTTACTAAACCAGTGTTTCTACCCCGATGTGATGGCCACCGCGCAGCAGCTTAACGATCTGGCGGTTGGACTTGTGAAGGAGGGGCACAGCGTTACGGTTATCGCCAGCGATCGCGGTTACGACGACCCGACCCAGCGTTTTCCCCGACGCGAAACGTGGAACGGCGTCAAGATCATCCGCATCTCATCATTAACACTCGGCAAACAAAAGCGCTGGCACCGGGCTGCGAACTTTGCGAGCTTCCTCGCCAATTGTTCCTTGAGGTTGTTCCGGAGTCCGCGCTTCGACGTGGTAGTTGCCTTGACTTCGCCCCCGTTAATTTCGTTTCTTGGCGCGCTGTTCGTTCGGCTAAAAGGCGGGAAGTTTTTCTTCTGGGTCATGGATCTTAATCCTGACGAAGCAATAGCTGCGGGTTGGCTCAAGGCTGATTCACTGACGGCGAGAGTGCTCAGCCGGCTCTTACGCTACAGTTTGATTCACGCGGAGCGAGTGATTGCGCTTGATCATTTTATGAAACGTCGCATCGTCGAAAAAGGAGTGCCTGATGAACGGATAACCGTCCTGCCTCCATGGGCACACGAGGACAACGTCAGATTTGATCAGCCTGGGCGTGCAGCTTTCCGCAAACAGCACAACCTCGAAGAAAGTTTCGTAGTGATGTACGCCGGCAACCACAGTCCCTGTCACCCGCTCAACACGCTAATTGAAGCAGCTCGCCTTCTGTCAGATAGATTGTCGAGTCCGACAGAAATAGTGTTCTGTTTCGTGGGTGGAGGCAGCGAACAAGTTAAGGTAAAGCAGTTTGCAGCTCTCCATAACCTGACGAACATCCGCACACTCCCGTATCAGGATTTTGAGATGTTGTCGGCAACGCTGTCTGCGGCAGACTTGCATGTGGTCGTGATGGGTGATGAATTTGCAGGCATTGTCCATCCGAGCAAGCTTTACAACATACTGACAGTCGGCAGCCCGTTTCTGTATATCGGCCCGAAAGAGACACACATCAGCGAGATCGCCGCGCAAACAAATGGCGAGTTTAGCGCCTACATGGCGGGCCATGGCGATCTTGAAGCCGTAATCACGCATATCCTGGAAGAAGCAGGAAAGAAGTCGAACGGGAACGAGAGGCGAGTTCCACGAATTGCGCATACGTTCTCGAAGCAGGCGCTCCTGCCGCGCATGATCAAGTTACTGGAAGGTCAGCGTGTTGAGACTGAAATCACCAAGCCTGGAAACACCAAATTTGTGTCAGCGACCCGCTGATTCCCAGGCAGGGTTGCTACATCAGAAAGAAAGGTTAGGCTCCCCGTGAAGACCTATTTCGCCCTCTTTGTCATTGCCACGTTCGCCTCGCTGACTATCACGCCGTTAATTCGCCGGTTTTGCCAGCGGTTCAATTTGCTGGACGTGCCGGTTGATGGGCGCCGAGTTCATACCAGCGCGATACCGCGTTTGGGCGGCGTGGCAATTTACTTGTCGCTGATCGTGGCACTGTCAAGTCTCTTCCTGGTTTCGAATATGGTTACAGAATCGCTGGCTTATTACAGTCCGCTTTTCTACAAAGTCTTGATTCCATCTTCGCTGGTACTACTGCTCGGCGTTTACGACGACTTACGCGGAGCCAATGCGATCTTGAAATTCGTCGGTCTCACCTTGATCGCATCATTGTTCTATGCGATGGGTGGGAGAATGGAAAATCTCGCGGTACCGTTTGTAGGCATCGTGCATTTTGTACCCGTGCTGAGTTTTGTATTGACCGTTTTTTGGCTGGTGGCGATCTCAAACGCCTTTAATCTCATTGACGGTATGGACGGGCTAGCCGCCGGAGCGGCCCTGTTTTCCTCGATTGTTATTCTGGTCGTTGCCTTGGCGGGCGGGCACTCCGTAATGATCGTTGTAACTATAGTGATTTGTGGCGCGCTCGCCGGCTTTCTCCGTTACAACTTTAATCCCGCCTCAATATTTCTGGGAGACTCCGGGGCATTGTTCATAGGGTTCCTGCTAGCGTCTCTGTCGATATTGGGCGCTCAGAAGGCTACTACGGCGATCGCCGTCATCACGCCGATATTAGCTTTCGGTCTGCCGGTGGTGGACACCACGGTTACGATGGCCCGACGGCTGATCGGTCGCCGACCGATATTCGAAGGTGACGGCGAACACATCCACCACATGTTGCTGGCGCGGGGCTGGTCGCAGCGCCGCGTAGTATTGATACTCTATTCTGTCTGTGCAATCTTCGGGTTATTCGCCGCCCTGTCAACGCAAACTTCTTCACCAATGACCGGGTTTGTATTGTTCGTCATTTCGGCAGTCGTAATACTAGGCGTCGGACAACTGCGCTATCACGAGATGGATGAATTGCGCGCGGGCGTCAAGCGCACGGTCGGTAATCGCCGTCTGCGGGTGGCCAACAATGTTCGGGTGCGGCGGGCCGGTCTGGCCCTTTCAAAGGCATCCAGTCTTAACGAAGTGTTTGGAGCGCTCAGCAACATGCTTGAGTTTGAAGAATTCGCTTACGCTAACGTGCAGCTTGGTCAAATAGGGCGCGCCGGTGCCTGCGAACGCGCTTTCAACGCAATCGAGCAACACCGGACTCTGCAACAGGTCGAATTCATTCAAGGGCAGATTGCCTGGTCCTGGAAGCGCGAGGGTGTCGACACAGACGACGTTATTGGATCGAGTAATTACTGGTGCTTCCGGCTGCCACTCTCAACCGCGACCGGCGACTGGGGTTGGATGAATCTATATCGCCCTCTGAGTGGCGCACCCTTGCTGCTTGATCTTAACTACTTGTCTGGATTCCTGCGGATCGAACTCGGTGAAGCCGCGGAACGTGTGATCAATTCATTTGAAGAAATGCCCAGCCCAGGCCCGGTGCAGTTCACGATGACGGCGGGAAAGATTACAGGTTGATGTCGCAAGCAACTGCCGCTGAAATCGAAGTGATCGCTCCAGCTGATCGCTCGGCTCTTAAACTACGCGTCGCCAGAATTCTCGGCACAACAGTTTTCGTATCACTGTTGTGCTTGATGGTCATCATCGCAATTCCTTACGGCACCTCGCAGCCCTGGTGGATTGCCGCTTTCGTTTCCCTGATTTTCGCGCTGGCGATCCTGTGGCTGGTGGAAGGCTGGATCAGCCAGTCGTGGTTTGCAGACAGTTGGCCACTGGTGCTGCCCCCAGCGGCGCTGGCGCTCTTTTCGTTTCTGCAAACGCTGCCCCTCGGCCAACAAATCAACAATCCGGGCGGAATTAGCCTCGCTCCCTGGAATGCGATCAGCGCCGATCCGTATCAGACTCGCTTCTTCGCGCTCGTGCTTTTGGCGTTAACGCTTGCGGGGGTGTTGCTTGGGCGCTATGCCTCCAGCGAAAAGCGCATGCGAATCGTTATCAATCTGGTGATTCTGGTGGCAGTGGCTAGCGCAGTCTTCGGTACCCTGAGGCAAACAACGCAGCACAGCGTTGGTTTCGGGTTGCCGCT
>JBDUAQ010000092.1:0-12139 GCA_040004575.1 bacterium | reverse complement strand
CAGACCGTTGCTGATTCCCTCTCCCGTGTGTCACCACATCGGTTGCCGATCCCTGCGTCGGTCTCGAAGGCCGCGACCCTCGTGACAGGAAGGGTTATACGTGAATCGAATTTTTAGATCAACTTTTGGTGTGTTTTATTTTTTGCTGATGTCGAAAAGTTTTTAGAGAACTCGATCGCTACCCAATTCCTCAACAAAACTAGCTGAACTTTCGTTTGTTCATCGTTTAACCACTTGCGGATTTTTCTTGCTCTGTTTTTTGTATTGCAGAAATTGCCGCTTGAATTGACTTTTGTACTCCAAGAATGTGCCCCTCACTTTCATATTTGTAGCGTGGCCAGAAAAATCCCTTCAAACCATCCTTTTTGCGGCGCGGGACTATATGTACATGCAAATGCGGAACACTCTGGCTCACGCGATTGTTCAGCGCTACAAAAGAGCCTTCAGCTTCGAGAGCCACTTCAACCGCGCGCGTTAACAACTGCACATTTCTAAAGAACGGCCCTACCAGCTCGGCCGGCAGGTCACCTAGAGTTTCGAAGTGCTTCTTCGGTACTAGCAAACAATGACCGGGGAAGAGTGGTCGGTGATCGAGAAACGCCACGCAGAGTTCATCTTGAAACACCAACGTAGCGTTCACTTCACCGCTAATGATTCCGCAGAAGAGACAGTTCATCTTTGCTTAGCAACGAAGCTGGTTTAGTGCAGCTTGTCAAGATCCTCGTCAAAGCCGGGGCGGATGAAGTCGCGCGCCTCGGGAAACTCTCTTTCAGCAAGCAACCGTAGCTTCTCCAGATCCATTAGCAATTTGTGAATCGAATCAGGGTTCTCGCTGAGATATTCATCCATCAGCTTCCAGGCGGCTAGCGACCTGTCGACTGCGATCAGAGCAGCTTTGACTGAGCCATCAGAATCGCGGGAATCGTCCTCGCCGAGATATTCGTCCTCGTCAAGACGTGACACGAGTCCCCGGATCAGCTTCGCTGCGATAAAAAACTGGTACCAGCGAATCACCGCGACATTGTCGCTTGCATTTTCGTCAGAAGGCACCTCATCGGATCCGGCGGCCATATCGCTGAACACTTCCATCTGTTGAGTGTCATTCTTAAACCATTCATTCACGTCGAGGGCATATTGCTCTGCGGCTTTGGCCAGCGGATGGTTTCTGGCCTGTCTTCGCTGCTTGTCATACTGCGCTTGCTCCTCCGCCAGCACACGCGGACTGAGATCCACTCCCTTCTCCTTGGCCATTGCCGAAATCATCTCGTGAGTCTCCTCAAAGGTCGAGGTGAGTTTTTGCCAAAACGCCGCGTTGCTCATGTCCCGGATAGCGGGGTCATTATCTGAATCCGCCTCTTCAGTAGCATAAAGCAGGCAGCGCGCGGTAAACGGGCAACGCTCGCACCAGCGATCGCAGTAGTTGTGTATCCCCGAGATGAGATTGGGATTCTTGGCGAGGTCAGCAATGTCCTTCAATCGCATTCACGACTCCCCGGCGGCGATTTTTTGATTGCACAACTAATGTATTCGGAAACAGTGAAATACTAAGGCAAGAGTCTTTCATTTGGAATGGAAGAAACGAGACTATAACTGATAATTCATGCAAGAACTCCTGCAACCCGCAACTGTTCAAGTATGGGCGGGCGCCACGCGCGAAGCGATTTCATTAGCACCGTGGCTTCAGCCCGGTGATTCAGGAAGCCGGAATAGACAACGAACCGTTTGAACGGTTTATTGTTTGTGTTGGAAGCGAGTCCCGATGATCGAAAAACCGTTGAAAACGGTTGGCGGATCTTTCGCCGACCCTTGGTCACCGGGCTGAAGCCACGGTGCTAATGAAATCGCATCAAGCACGATCACGCAGGCTTGACGGCTTTCTGAAAGGCCTTAACGGCCAGGGTATTTAGGACTTCGGACTTTCTTAACCAACCCCTTCGCGCTGTCCCTACTCCATATTTCAGATTGTTAAGTGCGCCGGTCGAATGAGCGTCAACTGAAATCACAAACTTGATCTTGCGTTTTCGCGCCTCGCGAATCCAGCGAGGCTCCATGTCCAGCCGCCAGGGATCGCCATTTACTTCAATCGCGGCACGCGATTCAGCAATTACATCCAGTATGTGCTCGACGTCGCAATCAAACGGCGGGCGAGTGAGAAGTTTGCGGCCCAGCGCGTGTCCCCAGATCTTGAACACCGGCTGGCGCATCGCCGTCACGATTCGCTTGGTCATCTTTGCCGAGTTCATCTGGTAACGCGAGTGGATACTGGCCACGATCACGTCAAACTGTTCGAGGATCTTGTCGGGATAATCCAGTCGCCCGTCAGCAACGATGTCCGATTCTGTGCCACGCAGAATCTTGATCTTTACTTGCTCCTGCACTTCCTCAATCTCGGCCCACTGTCGCTTCAGACGATCCACCTTGACGCCACCGGCGTAGAAAGCAGTTGGTGAGTGGTCCGTGATCGTTATGTACTTAATTCCCATCGCCTCAGCGGCGCGCACCATTTCTTCAACCGAGTGCTTGCCGTCTGAGTAGGTCGTGTGGCAATGAACCATCCCGCGAATATCGCCGAGCGTGACCAAATCTTCAGGCAGCTTTCCGGCAAGAGCAGCTTCAATCTCGCCCTGGTCTTCACGCAACTCAGGCGGAATGTACTGCATTCCCAGTTGCTCATAAATATGGGCCTCGTCTTGTAATTCAGCAGGTCGGGCTGAACGCTTGCGCTTCTTATTCCTGACCGGCTTCGCGTTTGCTTCCGGACCTTCACCGCTCGCTATCCTTTGTAGCTTGTTGATGTGCGCCTTTGATCCGGTTTCGGTTAGCAAGGCGAGGGCAAACTCCGCGGGGCGGGCGGCAACCAGGGAAACGCGCGCGCCCTCGGCGAATCGTACAGTGCAGGCCTCTCCCATCTGCTCGACTACTTCAACAATCAGCGGCAAGCGGAGAAAGTGTTCAATCAACGCCGCCGGCCGTTTCGTATTTGCGACGAGGCGAATGGTCCCGACGGTCTCCTTCCAGCGTCGCAACGAACCGGCAAAACTGATCTCAGCGGCATTGCGCGCGGTCTGAAGATAGTTGACCACCTGTGTCGCCATTTCCATTGCGCGGTGCAGAGGTAATCGCTCGTCATGCTTCCCGCGCTGACCTTGACTGGTAATTGTGTCGAGTAGCGTTGCTTCCGTTTTTGGGCCGAAGCCTTTAAGGGTTTTTATCTTGCCCGCTTCGGCAGCAGCTTTCAGATCTGCAATCGAAGCGATTCCCAAAGCTTCGTGCAGTGTCTTGATCTTACTAATAGAGAGACCCGGCAACGCAGAAAGTTCGATTATGCCTTTGGGGAATTCCTGCTTCAGGCCGAGCAAGACAGACGATTCGCCAGTGAGGTAAAGCTGTTCGATTTGTGAAGCCAGCGCATCGCCAATTCCGCGCATGGAGGTCAAGCGGTTTTGGAGGACAACCTCGCCGACATCTTCAGCCAGGCCGGCAACCACGCGCGCGCCGCTTTCATAGGCGCGCGCTTTGAAACGGTCCTTGCCTCCTTTCAACTCGAGCAGCGCGGCGATCTCCTGAAGCGCAGCGGCGATCGCGAATTTGTCCAAACGCGTGATCTTTGTCATGACCTAACCAGAATACAAGAATTCTTTCGCAATTCAATAACGGTGTCGTGACGACCAACAGTTGACGACGTTAGACCTCAAGTCGTAACACATTGATATGGCGGCACGCCGCGGCTTGCCGCCTTCCGTGCGGAAAGGCTCAGCCTTTCCGTACATGCAGACAAAGGAGGAGGCTGCGCCTCATGTTCCGCGTTTCCAAAGATTCGCCGGTCCACTATCTCACGTCGGTTGCTCACGATCGGCTCCCAGTCTTCCAGACAGCAAGACTAAAGGAGTTAGTTTGCAAAGCTCTAAATGAAGCTCGGACTTCAGCCAGTTTTCTAATCTTCGCTTACGTAATAATGCCAGACCACCTACACATGTTAATCGGCTCGGACCGAAAACCTTCAGAAGTACTCCGCTATGTTAATGGCATTACTGGGCGGCGAGTGATCAATTTTCTGAAAGAGAAGGGCCTCGAATCCTCCCTGCAAAAGCTCGAGCGTAGTGACGGCCCGCGCGAGCATAGATACTCACTCTGGGATCACCATCCAAACTTGAAACTAATAACTACCGAAACTGGATTGATCGAGAAGGCTACTTACGTACATAACAATCCTGTGCGAGCGGGCCTGGTAGAGCGGGCGAATACTATCGGTGGTCGAGTGCACGTTATTGGCTGCGAAAGCCACTCGAAGATGAACCGTTGTTGGTTGATATTGATCAAATCGAATGGCATAGATCGCGAGGCGTAGCCTCGCCGATGGGGAAGGTCTTCCGGAAAGGCAAGCCTTTCCGCACGGAAGGCGGCAAGCCGCGTTTGCTTCTATAATGTTCCCGTCAAGGAAACTAGTATTGAGGACGAAGCAATGCCTATCGCATCAGTTAATCCAGCTACCGCCGAAACTCTCCGCAATTTCAAGCCGCTCAACGAATCTCAAATCGACGATAAGCTCCGGATCGCCACCGAGACTTTTCGCAGCTACCGCCAAACCAATTTTGCAGAGCGCGAGTCGATGATGTCGCGTGCGGCGGAAATTCTGGAAACGGAGAAGCTCGACTTCGCGCGCTTAATGACCTTGGAAATGGGTAAGCCAATCAAAGGCGCCGTCGGCGAAGCAGAAAAGTGTGCACTGGTTTGCCGTTATTACGCGGAAAACGCGAAAAGGCATTTGGCCGACAGCCTCGTCGAAACGAATGCGAGCAAGAGCTACGTGCGCTTCCAGCCACTCGGGCCCGTATTGGCAGTGATGCCCTGGAATTTTCCGTTTTGGCAAGTCTTCCGTTTCGCAGCGCCCGCGTTAATGGCGGGTAACGTGGGGCTGCTGAAGCACGCGTCGAATGTGCCGCAATGTGCGCTGGCAATTGAGGACATCTTTCGCCGCGCCGGATTTCCAGCAGGCGCGTTTCAAACTTTGCTGGTTGGATCTGAAGCGGTGCAGCGTATCATCGAAGACGCACGCGTCGTCGCAGCAACGCTAACCGGTAGTGAACCGGCCGGCCGCAGCGTAGCAAGCATTGCCGGCAAACAAATCAAGAAGACTGTGCTCGAGCTCGGCGGCAGCGATCCTTTCATCGTCATGCCGTCGGCCCACTTGCAGGAAGCTGTATCAACGGCCGTAAAGGCGCGCACGATTAATAATGGTCAATCATGCATCGCCGCCAAGCGCTTCATCGTCGCGGCGGAGATCTACGACGAGTTTGAGCGACGGTTTGTCGAGGAGATGAAAGCGTTGCGCGTTGGCGATCCACTCAGTGAAAGCACCGACCTCGGGCCACTGGCAACGGAGCAAATCCTGAAAGACGTCGACGAGCAGGTGAAAACATCGGTTGCGGCCGGGGCGCTCGTGCTAACCGGCGGAAAGCGAATGGACCGTCCAGGAAATTTCTACGAGCCGACCGTGCTCGTGAACATACCTCCGGACTCACCCGCCTCTTGCGAAGAAGTATTTGGGCCCGTGGCGATGCTTTTTCGTGTTAATGACATTGACGAAGCGATTGCGCTCGCGAATGCTACCAGCTTTGGGCTCGGCGCGGCGGCCTGGACTAATGACACCAGCGAACAGCAGCGGTTCATCGATGAACTGGACGCGGGTTCCGTCTTCATCAACGGCATGGTGGCGTCTGATCCGCGCCTGCCGTTCGGCGGCATTAAGAACTCGGGTTACGGGCGCGAGCTGAGCGAATTCGGCATCCGGGAGTTTGTAAACATCAAGACTGTTTGGATCAAGTAAGGCAAGCATGGGAATGAAGCAGCGAAGCGTAGTTGTGAACGATCTGATGCAGCACGACTACGTGTATCTTCTGGTCAAACCCATGGGTCGCAACTTCGACGCAGCGTTTGCTCCGGAACTTACACCGAAAGAAATGCTCCAGCTCGGCGTCTTTGGTGGCAAGTACCTGACCGACTGCACGCTTGAGTTTCCAGCAGACTGGTTTACAAAAGCCAAGCTCTGCCACGAACGCCACGATCCGAAGTTGAATTACTTTGGCGTCAACGCGTCGCAGCCATTGTCCGTCTGGCGAAAGAACGGTTGGCTTTACGAAGAAGATCCGCGCGGCTGGTTTCAGTGGTATTGCCGCTACTACCTGGGAAGAAGGTGTGTTGACGACGAGCGGCAGATCAAACGCTGGCGCGCCGTCAGCCGGCATGTGGCCCAAATCAAGAAAAACTGTCCCGGCGGCGCGCTGGATTGCCGGCCGAAGCAAAGACAGGCATTGCTTCACTGGGCGTACGATTCGCGCAAATTCTAGTTTTGCTCAAAGTGCAACGCGGGAGTTCCCTCTCCCACCGGAAGAAGGAACCTGACTGCATCGCGCTTCCAGAGTAGCCTTCGGCCTCGCGTGTGACTACGGCTTCACCGCCAATTTTCGAGGCGGCGCGGGCGAGGAGCATGAGAACCACGATCGCGATTACCGTCGCGAGTATCGCGTAGGTCAAGAGTCCTGTAATGCTCTCTCCGGTCTGTAACACTTCCTTAATTATTGCTCTTATCGCTTCATTTCAGGCAAGCGCTGCTACGAGGCCCAGCGAATGCAGATGCTAGCGTGATCATAGTTTGCAATAATATCTTGTGGCTCATTATGTGGTCTCCCGCGCTTAGTGTGGTTGGCAAATCATGCCGCTTCTATGTCATTATTAGGTGAAAGTCAACTTACGCGAACGGCAAGGCGGGGACAGTGATACTGATTGGGCCTATGATCTTGAGTGACAACTCGCCAACACATTCACTCCGTTTGAAACGAGACTCTCTCGCTCTTATCTTCCTGCTTAGTGCAGCACTGTTATTTGCCGCCTGCGGCAAAGGCGGTGCTACTGCTAACTCGAAAAATTCAAACCGTTCGTCGGCAAACAGCAATGCCAGCAACAACGATCTGGTGGATCTCAACTCCGCATCAAAGACACAACTCATCGGCCTGCCCGGAATTGGCGAAGCTCATGCGCAGAAGATCATTGACGGCCGTCCGTACCGAGAGAAAAGCGATCTGGTGAAGAAGAATATCATCTCGCAAAAAACCTACGAGATGATCGCAGATAGAGTGATCGCCCGGCAGTAACTGGAATATTTGATCTGAACTGAATGGAATGGCATCCGGGTCCGCGTCCCCTCCTTCCTAAACCCCCAAGTTGTCGCAGAATCTTTATTATCTGGAAGGTTAGCATCATGGAAGACTACGAAAAATTAGGCGCTTTCTACCTCGGTCGTCCCTACGATCTCAAAGAAAAGAAAGCGAAAGATGGAATTTTACTCTACGACTCGAAGGATCTGGTTACTCACGCGGTTTGCGTGGGAATGACAGGCAGTGGGAAAACAGGGCTCTGTATCGCGCTGCTTGAGGAGGCGGCGATCGATGGCATTCCGGCTATCATCATCGATCCTAAAGGCGACCTCAGTAATCTGTTGCTCACCTTTCCCGATCTGAAGCCCGAAGACTTCGCTCCCTGGGTGAATGAAGAGGATGCCCAGAAGAAAAATCTTTCAACTGGCGACTACGCCGCGCAGCAGGCCGAACTCTGGAAGCAAGGTCTGGCGGACTGGGGGCAAGACGGCGCGCGCATCAAGCGACTGCGAGACGCTGCCGACTTCCGCATCTATACTCCTGGCAGCAATGCCGGCATTCCAGTTTCTATTTTGAAATCATTTGCAGCGCCGCCAGAGGCGATCAGAGAAGACCCTGAACTCATGACCGAGCGCGTCAACACCACGGTTACAAGTCTGCTCGGTCTACTCGAAATCGAAGCCGATCCCATAAAAAGTCGCGAGCACATTTTGATTTCGATGATTCTCAACAGCTCATGGATGAATGGTCAGGATCTGGACATTGCGGGATTGATCCAACAGATCGAGTCGCCGCCGATGACGAAAGTTGGCGTGAAGGATATCGAGTCGTTCTATTCTTTTAAGGATCGACAAGAGTTGTCGATGTCACTTAATAATCTGCTCGCGGCGCCGGCTTTCAGTAGTTGGATGGAAGGGGAGCCGCTCGATATTCAACAGATACTGCACACGCCTGAAGGCAAGCCGCGCCTTTCGATCTTCTCGATTGCCCATTTGAACGACTCGCAGCGCATGTTTTTTGTTTCGCTCCTGCTTAATCAGACCTTGGGCTGGATGAGAACGCAGTCAGGCACGACCAGCCTGCGCGCCCTTCTTTACATGGACGAAATCTTCGGCTACTTCCCACCAACTGCTAATCCGCCTTCAAAGATACCGCTGTTAACGCTGCTCAAGCAGGGACGCGCCTTCGGTTTGGGCGTGGTGTTGGTTACGCAAAACCCGGTGGATCTCGACTACAAAGGCCTGTCAAACGCGGGCACCTGGTTTATCGGACGTTTGCAAACGGAGCGCGACAAAGCGCGCATGTTGGAAGGACTCGAGGGAATTGCCGGCGGCAGTGGAATGAAGTTTGACCGAAACCAAATGGAGCAAACGCTGGCGGGCCTGGGCAATCGCATATTTCTGCTGAATAACGTGCACGATGACGGCCCGGAAATCTTTGAAACGCGCTGGGACATGTCGTACTTGCGCGGGCCGCTAACGAGAACACAGATCAAATCGCTGATGGAACCGCTGAAGGCGCAGACAATGGCTGCCATTCCGCAGGCTGCGGCTGCAACCGGCGGTGCTGCGGTTCAAAGCGTAAACGCTTCACCGGGTATTGCGACCGGCGCCGCCGGCGGTGCGAAATCGGCAGCGGCAAGCCAGCGTCCGAGTTTGGCGCCAGGAATTTCTCAGTATTTCATCCCGGTTCGGGGCAGTGCATCCGCAGGGGCTTCGCTCGTCTATCATCCGGCGCTATTGGGCATTGCCGAAGCTGGCTACAGCGATTCGAAAACGATCGATTTGTCACAGCACCTGACCTTGCTTACCCCGATAACGGATGGACCAATTCCTGTCGACTGGGGACAGAACTCGGTGATCGATTTGCCGGTCGAAGACCTGGAAGCGTCGCCGGAAGCTAACGCACAGTTTTCGGAACTTCCGAGCGGTGCAAGTAAGCCGAAGAGTTACGACTCCTGGCAAAAAGACTTGTTGACTTGGATCTATCGCAATCAAAAACTCGAGTTGCTGGAAAGTCCGAGCCTCGATGTCGCTTCGAACCCCGGCGAATCGGAGCGCGACTTTCGCGTTCGCTTGCAACAGCGGGCCCGCGAGCAACGCGATGAGGCCGCCGAAAAGTTGCGCCAAAAATACGCACCCAAGATTGCGGCGTTGGAAGAGAAAAAGCGACGCGCCGAGCAGGCCGTGGAACGTGAAGCAGAGCAGGCAAAGGGCCAGAAAATGCAGACTGCGATTTCCTTTGGCGCCACACTGCTCTCCTCTTTCATGGGCCGCAAGGCGGTTAGCTTGTCTACGCTGGGCAGGGCTACCTCCGCGGCGCGCAGTGTTGGCCGCACAATGAAGGAAACCCAGGACGTGGGCCGGGCGCAGGAAACGGTTGAAGCCGTCAATCAGCAACAGGCCGACCTCGACGCTCAGTTCAAAGCGGAGACTGACGTGCTTGAGAAATCCAACGATCCGCAAACAGAACAACTCGAGACGATCAGTTTGAAGCCTAAGAAGGCAAACATCTCAGTGAAGCTATTGACGCTTGCCTGGGCGCCACACTGGCACGATGCGCAGGGACAGGCAGTGCCTGCATGGGAATAAACAACTAAACGTAACAGGTTAAAAACCAAGGAGAATCATATGGAAGAACTCATTAAGCAAGTAACAGCGAAAACTGGTATTTCAGAAGACCAGGCCAAATCAGCCATAACTACAGTGTTGGGTTTCCTGAAAGATAAACTTCCCGCGCCCATCGCGGGCCAACTCGACAATGTGGTTGGTGGCGGCGGTGACGTTACCGGCACTGCCGGTGATCTGGCAGCGAGGGTCGGCGGTCTGTTCGGTAAATAATAATTGGGAATCTGGCCAGATGAGAATCTTAACACGATTTTTGATTTGGTCATTCGCGTTGCTGCTCTGTGCGGCGGGAGGTCTTTCCGCAGAGAGCAGCACTCCGCGTAAAATCGAGCCTGCCTCTCCGCCTTCACAATTGCTTGAGCACGATCGTGAAATTGCAGCGCGCTTTGCTCCGATCTTTTACCAGGCACTCGGCGACAAACCGCGCAGCGACTACATCACAAACTTCGACTTCGACGGCGATTGGCGCGGCGATAACAACTGGGAACATACCGACGATAAGAAATTTACGTTGCGCGGTTTTATCTATTATTCAGTCAGCGAAACCCAAACTCATTACTTTATCCACTACGCCGTTTTTCATCCGCGTGACTACAAGGGTGGCGAGCACAAGGGTCTGATCCTGAGCGAGATAATTCGTGAAGGCGTCAAACGCGGCAGCGGACACGACCCGACGGGATTGCTGACTGAAGCGGGCGTCGCGCATGAAAACGATATGGAAGGTGCGCTCGTCGTAGTTGCGAAAAACGGAAAAGATTTAAATCGCGCTCGTACAGTCTTCGTCGAAACACTGCATCACGACGATTTCTCTCCTTACGTGGCCGGCGAGCAAGCGACGAAAGGCTTCGGTATCTTCACGACAGAGAAGCAACGCGTCTTGCTTTACGTTGAGCCCAAAGGACACGGTATCGAGCCCTACTCAGGTGATGAGAAGCAAACGGCTAAGAAGGAGTTTCTGATCTATAGGTTTGCCGGCAAGGCGGAGGATCCTGATAAACAAAAAGACGGAACGGTGGGATATGAGCTGCTGCCGCTTGAAACTACGCTCTGGCCGAAGGCCCGGATTCGCAAAGAAGACCCGGGCGCAACCTACGCGACGTCTCATGACTACGCCGAGATTTCGATCAGCGTGGTGCAAGCGAACGGGCGCGTTGAAGTGAAGCAGTTCAAAGTAGGTGAAATCGGCGAGACGTTTGCCGGCGATTCAGGCGGAATGAATATGGCCCGGCCTCCCTGGGCATGGTTCGACAAACACCACCGCGACGATTCATTTGGTCTTTGGTTCTTCGATCCGGCCCGCATCATCAAACGCGATTTCAAACTTCCGGAGTCGTTTTCAAGCGCCTACGTTCAGCTACCTTTCTGGGCGGCAAGCAAGTAGAGCGCTTAGAAGCAGGAGGCGCGAGGACTAAAAATGAAAATTGCATTTGAGTATGGACTTCCGGTTACTGTCGTGGTAATAGCCTGGGTTGTTATCGTTCGTTTCCTGATGGGCGTCGGCGGTGATTCAAGAGTCAACCTGCTTGCGCCCATTATCTTTAACGTCGCGCAGATCGTGGCGATATTTCTGGGGACAATAAGACGAAAGGATGAGTCGGGCGGTGACTTGAGCTTTAAAGACGGGATAAAAACAGGCGTAGGAATTTCATTTGTCTACGCAGCTTTGAGCTGTCTCTTCTTTGTGATCGAATATCTCGTCGCAGGTCCCAAACTTCTTTTGACCGAAGCGGGCGCGCAGGATCGTCCACTTTGGCAAGTTGCAGCTATGGCCTACACGGGATTGTTTGTCGGATCATTAACCTTCGGGTTGATCTATTCGACGGTTATTTCATTCTTTCTGGCCAAACGGGCAGCGTGAATAAGAGCGGGGGCAAGCCCGCCTTCCCGACCTTGAGACTCCCCGGCTCGATCATCAATCGTTTTCGCTTGAAAGCCTTTCAAGGTCAACAAGTCTTAACTCAACGAAGTGGGGCTCGAGGTCAGGAAGGCGGGCTTGCCCCCGCTCTTTGTGTATTCATGCCGTCAGGGCACCAGCACAACCTTGCCAATGTTCTTACGTGCTTCCATGTAGTTGTGGGCCTCGCCGGCTTGCGCAAACGGAAATGCTTTGTCTACATGCGGTCGAACCCAGCCTTCGCTGACGCCATCGAGAATCGCCTTCATCCACGTCGCAACTTTCTCCGGCTCGTGCCACATGTGGCCGAGATTCAGTCCAAAGACGCCGCGGTTCTTGTTTAGTAATCCCAGCGGATGAAACCTCGGCATCTGCACGGCAGCCTTAATCAATTTCAACTTGCCCTTCAAGCCGTTTGCTGAGGCGGCGGAAACTCCAAACATTCCAAGCCGACCCGTGTGCCT
>JBDUAQ010000006.1:0-37187 GCA_040004575.1 bacterium | reverse complement strand
CTTGCCAGCGGTGGTTTGGTTGGACTCGGCCTCGGACTTTGGTTTGCAATCGTCGTAGTCAAGCGGTCGCGTGAAAACCTGGCAGCGGCGAATCGTTTCCGGCGCGCTGCTTGTTTAGGGGCGGCAATCGGAATTGGGGGCGTAGCTGTTCATAGTCTGGTGGATTTTGGTTTGCACACGATTGTGAACGCTCTCGTGTTTACAACCTTAATTGTTATTGCCACGTCCAAGCCGCAATGGGGAAACGAGCCCAAGAGACTTCATGACTAAGTCACTCCCGCTCAAGCGCGCGATCGCGACGCTGTTATCAATATCGCTCGGTGCAGCCATGGTAAGCGCGTTGGCGCCGCAAGGCTCTGGTGGTGCGAGCGCTTTTCAGGGACAGGACATCATGGGCGGCGCGGCGATCGTCTTTAAGCGCCCGCAGCGCGTACGCGATATGATTGGCGGCGCGGCCCTGCTGGTGGTCAAGCGTTCTCCCAAGCCAGTGGTTCACCCGGCTGAGGTTGCCAGAACAACTCCTGATCGACGGCGGCCGCGACCGCGGCCCGGTGAGACACCGGTCGTCGAGGCGAAATTATCCGACGCGGACAAGGGAGAGGCATTCAAGGATCAGGGAAATACCTACTACGACCTCGGCGATTTTCCCAAAGCGATCGAAGCTTATTTGAACGCTCTGAAATTCACGCCGAAAGATCCGGCCATTTACAACAATCTTGGCGCGGCTTATTTCAGCAGCGGCAAAAACAATGAAGCCACCGATTCATTTAAGAAATCGCTGACGCTCAAGCCAAACGATGCGGACGCCTTTTTCAACCTGGGCATCGCCTATAGCTCTCTAGAGAACTATGACGAAGCCATAAACTCATTCAAAGAAGCCGTCAGGGTCAAACCTGAGTGGGATGAGGCTTACAACGCGCTGGGCGATAGTTACCTGAGTCTTAATCGTTACGCCGAAGCCGCCAAAGCGTATGAACAGGCAGTAAGAATCCAGCCGGATAATGCAACGGCATTCAGCAATCTCGGTTTTGCTTACGATAAGTTGGGAATGTTGCCGCAGTCGATCGAGGCTCTGCAAAAAACAGTCAAACTCAAATCCGATGATGCAGTAGCTTTCAATAATCTCGGGGCAAGTCTTTACAAAGCCGGCCGCTATCCGGAAGCAATTACCGCCTTCACCACTTCCATCAGTCTGAAGCCGGGAGACGCCGATACACTCAACAACCTGGGCGCGGCTTACTACATCACCGAGCAATACCCAAAGGCGTTGGAAACTTTTCTCAAAGCCGCGAGCGCCAGACCAGATTTTGCGGACGCTCAGTACAATCTCGGCAACGCTTACTACATGTCGGGCAAGTACCCGGAAGCCACCAGCGCGTATCGCGAAGCAATTCGGATCAAACCAGACTATGCTGAAGCGCGAACCAACCTGGGAAGTTTGTTGATAGCCCTGAACGAGTACAACGCGGCTGTCACCGAGCTTCAGGAAGCTATCAGGCTAAAACCAGACAACCCCGTCTCTCATAACAACCTTGGTTACGCCTACGCGAAAATAGCGGAGAGCAGTGATCCAGCCGCTGCCGCTGATTTCTATCAAAAGGCCATCGCCGCTTATAAAGAAGCGATCAGGTTAAAGCCTGACTACGCGAAGGCGCTCAACAATCTGGGCGCGGTCTACAACAAGCTCGGAAGTTATCCGGAAGCGATCGAGAGTCTCAAGAAAGCCACGGCTCTGAAACCAGATTTTTCCGAGGCCCAATATAACCTGGGAACCGCTTACTACAGCCGCGGCCAGTTCAGTGAGGCGGTTGCGGCTTTGCAACAAGCCGTGCGACTGAAACCAGACTTTGCTGATGCGTACAACAGTCTTGGCTCGGCCCTATACCAGTCGCAGCAGTTTGACGCTGCGATCGAAGCTTACAAGAAGGCGCTCTCGCTCAAGCCGGGCGCGGAGACGTATAACAATCTCGGTAAGGTTTACTATCGAGCCAAACGCAATCAGGAGGCAGTAACTTCATTCAGAGCCGCTATTGCGTTACGGCAGAATTTCGCGGAAGCGCACTTCAATCTTGCTGCTGCCTACGTGGCTCTGGGAGACAAAAAGGGAGTGCTTGAGGAATACAAAACTCTAAAAGCGATCGATCCGGCACTGGCGGAGAAATTTGCCTCAAGCTTCCTAAAACCAAAGTGAGACCCTCACGCAGAGCTGGAAGCAGGTAGTTCACAATAAATTTCCTGGAAAAAGACCCGACTTTGTCAGAAAAAGCATTGACCTTCTTGCAGAAGCGAAGTAAACTCCCAGCCGCTAAGGGCTCCAAATCTCAAATTTTTAAGCATTAAATCTTTGAAGGGACAGGAAAATTATGACTAAACAACGTCGAAATGCCTCCAGAGCAACAGCTATGTTCCTTGCTTTTGCGCTCGTGCAGGTATGCATCCAATTGAGTTTTGCGGCCCCGGCAACGGCTCCCGCAGTTGTGCCACAACAATTCATCGCCCGCCTGACAACTACAGGTAATCAACCTGTCACAGTCAATAACGCCAGTGCGTCCAGCGGGGCGACCATCTTGACTGGCGCCACGATTGAAACGCCGGCGGCTGTTAGCGCGACTATTGATTTGGGTGCGCTCGGCACGATTGAGCTGCAGCCAAACTCGTCAGTCCAACTTGATTTTGACGACAACGGCAATGTACGCGTCAAGGTGCTGAGAGGCTGCGTAGTGATTAAGAAGAAGGGTCCCGGCCAAGCTGAAGTCTACACGGCCGAAGGCGCCTCCGAGAAAACCAACAACAACCGTAAAGGGCTGGGCTTCTGCTATCTCAACGGCGGGCTCAATCCTATTGGCCAGGCTGCTGCTGCGGCAGGCAGTACCGGCGGTGGTATCGGCACTGAAGCGTTGGTAGCGATTCTCGCCGGCGGTGGCGCACTCGCTGCCGGCTTGATTTGGGCGTTTCATGGCGGCGGTGGCAATCCCAGCCCGCGCTAATTCGCTCACTAGCTCCAATTCTGGAAAGCGTGCCCTCCGAAAGGAGCAGGCACGCTTTTCTTTAATGTCTGCTTTTCCCTTTAATCGAACGGCCAACCTCAATCTTGAACGCTCCGCGTCTTAGTCTCGTTAGGCATCGCTATCTGCCGTTGCTTTTAGCCGCACTAGCAATCGCGAGCTCTGTCTTTGCCATGAAGGCGGCGGCGACCTACGGTCTCTCGCACTTATTGGTGACCTATTCACTCACTACTGGCAATGTTGCCGCCGCGAAAAAAGCTACTGAGCTAACGCCTCAAGATGCTGAAGCTCACCTGGCAACCGCAGCCGTGCTGAGCTCGTCTGGGTCCGCTGATCAATCGGTGGTAGAACTCGAGCAGGCCGTAGCCCTGCGACCATCTGACTACTGGCTATGGTCACAACTCGGTTTGTTGCGCGACCAGCTGGGAGATACCGCGGGCGCCTTGAAAGCCTTCGATGAAGCCATCAAGCGCGCGCCGTATTATTCGCAGCCTCGTTGGAACCGCGGCAACGCGCTATTGCGGAGCGGTCAATACGAGGCGGCTTTCAACGACCTAAATTTCGCGGCGCAAAGTAATCCCGAACTGATCCCCAGCTTGATCGACCTCGCTTGGGGTTTATCCAGAGGCGATGTGAAGTTGACCGAGCAGCTCGCGCAAATCAAAACAGACAAGATGCGGCTGGTTTTCGCGAAGCTTTTGGCTCGGCAGGGAAGGGCACAGGACGCTCTCGCGCAGTTTGGTGGGGCCGCCAATGTTCCTGAGGCCATAAGACGCGAGCTAGTTGATCAACTGTTGGCCAAGGGTGCTTTCAAGGAAGCGTTCGACATTTGGAAAAGTACCACCGGCCCTAAGGATGATAAACAGCCCGCAGGTCCTTCAATCTATGACGGCGGCTTCGAGGGATCGTTATCTCTTGGCGAAGGTGGCTTCGGTTGGCGAGTGCCGCGCGATTTGCAGGGCACTTCTGTTTCACTGGATTCCAGCCAGCCTCATAGTGGTCTGCAGAGTTTGAGAATTGAGTTTAGCGGGAATTCCAATCCGGGAACACTGGTGATATCTCAACTCTTACCGGCTGAACCTGCCAGGCACTACAGGATCAACTTCGCCAGCCGCTCACAGGACGTAGTAACGGGTGGTCTGCCGTTGCTCGTGGTCAACGACGCTTCGGGCGACGTGAAGCGTCTGGGGCAGTCTGCACCCCTCGCAAAGGGCACCAGCAATTGGCAGCCGTTTAGTTGCGAATTTACCACTTCGCCGTCAACTGCAGCCGTCATGTTAAGTCTGCAGCGCGAGAACTGCTCGACCTCACCTTGCCCAATCTTCGGATCAATCTCCCTTGATAGTTTTTCAGTGGAGCAGTTGAGATAGTCGCACCAGGAGAAACCCACCTTTACTTCACAGGTTGACCACGCAAAAAGTTGTGGAGCACGTCGCTGAAATAAATATGTCGGAATCAATGTTGCCAAAGCTCAAGGCCACCTCAAGCTTGATGGAAAAAGTGGATCGTCTCGGATGGGCGGTCGGCTTCTCCCTGAAGTCTTACGGGGTGCGCATTGGCATTCGATCGAACGATCCGGCTGCGCTTGCTTCTGCTTGTCAGCATCTTCCCAACGAGTGGGAGACGGTTAGCTCTCCGATAGTGGATCGCGTCTATTCGATAATGATCGGCAATAAAAGCTCACGCGCCAATGGCCGGCGGCTAAATCTTCTTTACGGCGATGAAGTGCGGCTCGCGCGCTCGTCTGATCTGAATGGCGTGTTTGAGACATTGGAGTCTAACCTCAGGCTTTTCGTCGCGGAGCTGGCGACTCATCGCGTGTTTGTTCACGCGGGCGTAGTCGGTTGGAAAGGGCAGGGCATTGTAATTCCCGGCCGGAGCTATAGCGGTAAATCGACGCTGGTAGCCGAGTTGGTTCGCGCGGGCGCAACTTATTATTCCGACGAGTATGCGGTCCTGGATTCGCGCGGCCGCGTCCATCCGTTTTCCAAGCCACTCGAACTTCGTGAGGAAGGCGAATTCAGGCAAACAAAATTTACCGCGGCTGAACTCGGGGGGCAGTCAGGGACTAAACCGCTTCCTGTTGGCCTGGTTTTGATGACGCAGTTTAAGAGCGGCGCTCGCTGGCGCCCGCGCAAGCTCACGGCCGGTAGGGGCGTATTGGAGATGCTTTTCAACACTGTCTCCGCGCGACGCAGCCCGGAGCGGGCGCTTGCTACGCTGCAACTCGTGACGGCGCATGCGGAGGTTCTGAAGGGCGTCAGAGGTGATGCCACGGATGTTGTTGATGCCTTGCTCAGGAGAGTAGCGGGGAGTCAGAACGGGAAGCAGTAGCGATCCCTGGATTTAGTTTGACGCACTGGCTTCCTCCCTCTTTTCGGCCTCCTGTTTCACTCCGACTGTGCACATGAAATCTAGTAACTTACACAAAGGGAATCTAGTGGCTGAGGTGCTCTCCGGATCGTGGCGCAGCTCAGACGTTCCAACTCTACGCATGACGGAGTCTGAGTTGGATGCGGTAACGCCGTTGCTCTATGACTCCGGAACCGCTGCCCTCGGTTGGCATCGTCTTGAGAAGACGACCCTGCGGAATTCTTCATCAGCCGAATTGCTTCACCAGGCATACCGTCTTCAGTCACTTCAGTCAGAAGTTCACGAACAGCATATCGAAAAGGTCTTTCGGTTGTTTCGCGAGACCGGGTTGGAAGGCGTGCTAGCCAAAGGTTGGGCCACCGCGGGTTTGTACAGCAACCGGGCTCTCAGGCCATACGGCGATATCGATGTTTGCGTGCGCCCGGAACAATACAAACTGGCAAAGGAAGTTCTGAGCGATCCTGAAGCAAACGATTGCTGGGTTGATTTGCACAAACACTTCTCGGAAATTGATGACCGGACAGTTGACCAACTCTTCGCGCGCTCGCTGACAGTGAGTCTGGGAGCAGAGCAAATTCGCATACTGGGCCCGGAAGATCAGCTTGCACTTTCCTGCATTCACCTTTTGAAACACGGAGCCTGGCGACCACTGTGGCTATGCGATATCGGGGTCGCAATCGAGTCGTTACCGGAAAACTTCGATTGGGACATTTGCCTGGGGCGCAACACCACGCGGGCAAACTGGATCATCTGTGCAATTGGCCTCGCCAGGCGTTTGCTTCGCGTTGACACCGCGGGCCTGCCGGCCAGATTCAACCCGGAGCCGCCATCGTGGTTGGTCGACAACGTGCTCAAGCAGTGGGAGAAGCCTTTTGCCATCTATCAGCCGCCGATGAACCACCCCATCCCAATGACAGACCTTCTCCGCCACCCTTCAGGCTTGCTCGAAGGCCTGCGCCAACGGTGGCCGAATCCAATCATTGCGACTGTCAGTGTCAATGGCGAATTCAATAACTTGCCACGACTACCGTATCAGATGGCCAATTGCCTGGCGCGGATCGCACGACTCCTGTTTGCGTCGCCGAATGGTTTGACGGAACACTGACTCGGCGACCAGATCAATGAACGCTCCCATAATTTTGAGTTTAGAGACAGCCACAATGGCCGGCAGCGTGTGGCTGGGAAGGGGAGCAGCGCAGTTAGCCACTCGACTTGGCGACCCAAAAGTTTCACAGTCAGCCAGTTTGTTGAGCGACATCAGCAACTGTCTCGCTGAGGCCGGCGTAAAGCTTGCGGAGGTTGACCGTTTCGCTTGTGCTTCAGGTCCGGGGAGTTTTACCGGTCTCAGAATTGGCATCGCGACGTTGAAAGCTTTAGCTGCTTCCCTGGTGCGACCATGTGTCGGCATCCCAACGCTTCAGGCGGTTGCTCATGCGGGCGGATCGTCACAGGCAACGGTAGCACTCTTACCGGCGGGACGAGGCGAAGTTTTCGCGCAAATGTTTTCTGTGTCTGAGAGTGGGATCGTTAGTGAGCTGGACTCCGCCGCCCACCTGTCGCCGCAAAGGCTGGTTGAGAAATACGCTGACTTCAGGAGCCTCAACTGGGCGGGCAGCGGCGCACACCTGCAGCGTGAGGTGCTTGAAGATTTTGCGCGCGAGCAGGGAATTGACTTTTCGGCTGACGCAAGCCGGAGAAACAGCAAGCAACACGTTGGCGCAATCTGGGAGTTGGCGGAAGAGGAGCTTAATCTGGCGCAGCATGTGGCCGTTCTGGCGCTACAACTTTTTCAGTCTGGCGCGCTACAATCACCGCATTCTCTCAGTGCTATCTACGTGCGACCTTCGGACGCAGAATTGAACCAAAAATGTCGCTAACAGAGCAGGCCATTCCAGCAACGGGCCGGGACATTTCGATCAGCAGAATGACGGAGCATGATCTGCTGGAAGTGGTTGAGATTGAAGAGAGCTCCGGACTCAGTCGCTGGGGATGGGCCGCATACTATGCCGAGCTCCAGGGTAGCAACAGCCATCTGATGTTGGTCGCGCGAATAGCTGAGGCCGAACGCCGGCCGCATCATTCAAGCCTCGCAGGATATATTGTCGCGCGAATCGGCGCGGCTGAGTTGCACATTAATAACGTAGCCGTGCGAGGGCCTTATCGCCGGCTGGGAATTGGACGCGCGCTCCTGGAACGTATTCTGGCGGAGGGAAAGCGCTCGAAAATTCCGCGTGCGTTTCTCGAGCTTCGCGCTGGAAACCAGGCGGCGCTTGCACTTTATGAAGACTGTGGGTTCCGCGTCACCGCCCGGCGGAGCAAATACTACTCGGACCCGGTTGAGGATGCTTTGGTGATGATCGTCCAACTCGACTGAGAGGCTTGATCGGGTGCTACATTTGAGTTACCATTTTTTTCGTTTCCGAACATTCCATGAGGTTTCCAAGTGCCTCTTCAACCAATCTTGCCGGTCCCATCGTCTGAAAGGAGACATGCACGAAAATGGACATTACAACTGCGGATTTGCTTAAGGAAGAGTTGATGAATCGAGATCCTGAGTTCCGCGAACTGGCTCGCGAACACACTCGATACGAAGAACGGTTAAGTGAACTGACCGCCTTGGCTTATCCGAGCGACGAAGAACAACTGGAAGAAGTTACTCTCAAGAAGAAGAAATTAGCTCTTAAAGATCAGATGTACGCTCTAATCATGCAACACCAAAAGAATCAAAATGTGAGTCACTAGATTTAGCAGGAGAGATTCTTCCTGAATCGGTTTACCTTGAGGGGACGTGTGGAGGTTGTACACGTCCCCTTTTTCTTGCAACGCCGTTTCTCGATGTACGCGAAGCGTAAGAACAAAGTCGTCAAAGTGCCGGATAAAAAGGAGTCAAAATAGCTCGCGACGGAATCGTCTACGTATTGGTGCCCGGGGCTCTGGCAGTTCTTTTTTTCCTCCTGGGCTTTTGGCCGTTGGGCCTGGTGTTCCTGGTCCTCGCTGCCTTCATGGCCTTCTTCTTCCGCGATCCGCGCCGGCAGCCGCCGAGTGATTCGAATGTCATAGTGGCGCCTGCCGACGGCCGCGTGACCCGCGTCAGACCCGTGGAAGATCTGAGAGAGAGTTCTGCCACGGTCGTTAGCATTTTCTTATCCCCCCTCGACGTTCATATCAATCGCGCGCCGATCGCTGGTAGGATTACCGATGTTTCCTATACGCGTGGGAAGTTTCTGATGGCGACCAACCAAAACGCCAGTCTGGTTAACGAGCAGAACGCCCTGACGATTGAAGGAGAACGAGTCACCGTGGTTTGTAAACAGATCGCCGGCATCCTGGCGCGCCGGATTGTTTGCTGGAAACGAGCTGGCGAAAGCGTCGCCCTGGGTGAGCGGTTCGGTTTGATAAAGTTCAGTTCACGTACAGACGTTCTCTTGCCAGCCAGCGTGGAAGTCCTGGTGGCGGAAGGCGACAGGGTGAAGGGTGGAACGACGATCATCGGAAGAATGCGATGACCTTCTAAAAGCCCGGTAGGTTTGTATATGGAGACAAAAAACCCAGAACGGCGCGGCCTCCGGAAAGGTGTATACCTCATCCCTTCCGTTTTCACCGCGGCAAACATCGGCATGGGCTTTTACGCCGTGATGGCTGGCGTGCGGGCTTTCCAGTTTATTGGCAGTGGGACTGAGGGCGGTCTAATGCAAGCCTCCGGTTATCTCGACAGCGCCGCCAAGGCAATTGGTTGGGCCCTACTCTTTGACATGCTCGACGGCCGCATCGCCCGCATGACGAAAACCACCACAGAGATCGGCGTCCAACTTGATTCAATGGCTGACATCGTGACGTTTGGCATCGCTCCTGCCGTGCTGGCTTACGTTTGGGGATACGGCGCCACTCTTCAAGAGGGAAGCAGCTTGCACAGCTTGGCGTGGTTTCTTTCTTTCATGTACCTGATGTGCGGTGGGTTTCGTCTCGCTCGTTTTAATGTGCAGGCTTCGCGACCGCGCATTCTCGCCGAGGGCCTGGTCAAGACCGACAAGAAGAATTTCGTCGGGCTGCCGATTCCAGTTGCTGGTGGATTGATCGCGGCAATTATCCACTTTGCGCCCGTGCCCCTGGTGCAATACGGCCCCGATCGTGCTCAGATTTATACCTTGCTGCTTATGGCTCTGGTGGGAATTCTGGGGGTTCTAATGGTGAGCACGCTAAGATTCTCGAGCTTCAAAACAGTGGGGACTCGCAGCCGCAGCATGCGCACGATCATTCTCGCCGTTGCCATCGGCATGCTCATATTTCTCTATTCGCGCTATGTGCTGCTGGCGATCGTCATCCTCTACATTCTCAACGGACTGCTAGCTCGCGTGTTCGGCATGTTCCGCCGACGAGTTGAACCGGCTGAGTCCGGCGAAGCTGGCGTCCCGGCCAACCAACCTTAACCGGCGTCGTGGAACTCACCTCACACTTCGCTACCCATTCCTGGTTCATTTCCGTGGTGGTTTTTCTCTTGGCTGCGCGAAGGCGAGCAGCCCGTGCTCAGTTGTAAGCAGGACGACATCTCCAACCGCTATCGGTGCCGCCGAAGTAGCAATTTCTTCGCCAGTGGGAAGCAGATTAATCTGACGTCCGTCTCGCAATTCGAGCACGACGCCTGCTGAGCCTGAAAACGGCATGAACAGCGCGGCCCGAGGCGTGACCAGAGGCTGCGAGGAAATTCTTCCGGGAAGTCGTCGTTTCCATAAGCGAGCGCCGGTTAAAGAATACTTGTAAACAAAATTATCCAGTGAGGCCACGAGCAACTCTTCTCCGGCCCGAACCACTGCTTCCACGCCTGCGCCCGTTCGTTTACGCCAAAGTAAGTGTCCAGTGGTAGCATTCAGCGCGTAAACATAGCCGTCGCCAGAACCAAAATAGACAATGTCATTGGCATTGGCGACTGCTCCCCTCACTGCCCCCTTTGTCCGATAGTGCCAGAGCAGTTTGCCCGTGCCCTCGTCGAGAGCGAGCAGGTTACCGTCTTCGCTGCCGATGTAAACGCGCGACCCGGAGACAACTGGCTGCGAGTTGAACGCTGCTCCATAATCGTAAAACCAGCGCGCCTCACCATTCGCGCTATCAAACGCATATATTTTTCCATCACTGCCGCCGCCGAACAGTTTGCCGTTCGCGAGCGTCAAAGCGCCGTGCAGCGGCATTGCCAGGGTTCGCATCCACTGCGTTAGACCGCCTTCGCGGCCCAGTTCACGTAAGGTGCCGGTAGCAGCGCGCGTGCCGCCTTCGGGTTTTCCCGTCTCTGATGCGACGTAAACCCCGCGTTGGTCAGCAACGGGAGAAGCCGAGAGTTCTCCACCCATTTCTGAGCGCCAGTTGAGTTGACCGCTGGCTCCGATAAGCGAGACAACTATCCCGCCCGCCAACGGCAGGTAAATGCGCTCATCATCGAAAGCCGGCGTCAGGTTTAGCGTCAAGTTCGACTCGTATCGCCAGCTAAGTGTTAAAGGTTGGGAGAAGTCGACTCTCTCGCTTGACCGTGAATGAGCATTGGGCTTGTCGGTAGTTTGCGCGAGGTTGAACGGCGGCAGAGTCGTTAGGGCGACAGCCCAGATCAATGCCAAGACAGCCGTCCTCTTCCAATTCCTGTTAAGTGTTAGCATTGCGTTCAAGAGACTAATTGCGAATTGCCCTTGGTTCTTGAGTTATTCAAACGGAACCGTATAATCCACCGTTCATTATTTTTCTCTAACTTCTTTGACGCATCTCGAGTGCCTTGAGGTCTTCTTTTTTGATAACGGAAATTCAACACGAAACCGTCATAATACTTGACTTTGGATCGCAATACACTCAACTGATAGCTCGCCGCGTTCGCGAAGCGGGCGTCTACTGCGAAATCCTGCCCTTTAACACACCCATCGAACGAATAACGGCCCGCCGGCCTAAAGGACTTATCTTGTCGGGCAGCCCGTCTTCCGTTTATCAGGATGGAGCGCCGCGCCCGGATGCAAGACTGTTGGAATCGCTCAAATGCCCACTCCTCGGAATTTGCTATGGCTTGCAGATTCTGGCGTTCGACATGGGTGGCGCTGTTGATTCGTCTCCCAATCGCGAATTTGGTTACGCCAGGCTGAGGGTTGTTGATGAGAGCAGTTTGTTGTTTAAGGGTTTGCCAAACGAGATGGACGTTTGGATGAGCCACGGGGACGAGATGACATCTGTGCCCGCCGGCTTTCGCGTGACGGCACTCACCGACGACGCACTCAACGCTATTGAAGATAACGAACGCCGAATATACGGTGTGCAGTTTCACCCCGAAGTCGCGCACACACCACTTGGCGCGCAGGTACTTCACAATTTTCTATTTTCCATTTGCGAATGCCGCGGCGACTGGTCCCCGAAAGCCGTTATTGAAGAACAGGTCGGTCGCATTCGCGAAACTGTTGGAGAAACTGGACGAGTGGTTTGCGGACTGTCGGGCGGTGTCGACTCAACTGTCGCCGCCGCCTTGCTGCACCAGGCAATAGGGGAACGCCAAACCTGTATCTTCGTGGACAACGGCCTTCTGCGCGACGGCGAATTTGAGTCGACCATCGCGTTGCTGCGGCAGCAGATGAAACTGAATATTGTCGGCGTTCGGGCGGGCGAACAGTTCCTGGCGGCGTTGGCTGGCGTGACTGAGCCGGAAGAGAAACGAAAACTAATCGGCAAGGTTTTTATCGACGTTTTCGAAGAAGAAGCCAAACGGGTCGGCGGCGTGGCTTTTCTTGTTCAGGGCACACTATATCCGGACGTGATTGAATCGGTGTCCGTGCGTGGCCCTTCGTCAGTCATAAAGAGCCATCACAATGTTGGCGGACTGCCGGAGAAAATGAAGTTGAAGTTGATTGAGCCGCTGCGGGAGCTCTTCAAAGATGAAGTGCGGCTGATCGGAAGGGAATTGGGCGTCCCCGAAGAGATACTGACGCGACATCCGTTTCCGGGACCAGGTTTGGCTGTGCGAATAATCGGCGAAGTAACTGAGGAACGAGTTCGCCTGCTTCAGTCTGCCGACCGCATCCTCGATGAAGAATTGCGTGCGGCGGGTCTTTACAATTCCGTCTGGCAGGCGTTTCCGGTGTTGCTTCCAGTTTCAACTGTGGGCGTCATGGGCGACGAGCGCACTTATGAAAAGGTGGTTGCCATCAGGGCCGTGACGAGTGTCGACGGGATGACCGCGGACTGGGCGCGCCTGCCTCACGATTTGCTCGCCCGGGTATCATCGCGGATCATTTCTGAGATTCGCGGTATTAACAGAGTTGTCTATGACATAAGTTCCAAACCGCCGAGCACGATCGAGTGGGAGTGACGGTCCGCAATTTTCTCAAGCAAAGCATTTAAAGCATTTTCTTCGGCGCTCAAGCTTTTTGACTCGACGGAACTTATTTACGCATTAAGACTCCGCAGCGCGAACCCCGACAAGCGACTAGGCAGTATGAGCATGATATAGTTGGGCACGCCGAAATAATCCGAACTTATTCAAGTTGTGCCTGTCATTAGACAGGCTGCTGGCTTTCCTTTTTATTGTTATGCCTGATCAAAGATTTGCCCACCTGCACCTCCACACCGATTACAGCCTCTTAGACGGCGCAATTCAGATTAAACCGTTAGCCAAGCGCACTGAAGAACTGGGCATGACGGCCTGCGCCATGACCGATCACGGCAACATGTTTGGCGCCATCTCGTTTTACAACACGATGAAGAGCCGCGGCATTAAACCGATAATCGGTTGTGAGACCTACATCGCGCGCGGCAGTAGAAAGGACCGGGCAGCTTCAGCGCCAGGAGAAAAGGCAAACCATCACTTGATCTTGCTCGCAAAAGATTTGGATGGTTATCGCAACCTCGTCCGGCTCACGTCGAAGGCTTACACCGAAGGTTTCTATTACAAGCCGCGCATTGATAAGGCACTGCTGGCCGAACATTCGAATGGACTCATCGCACTCTCCGCCTGCCTGTCGGGCGTGCCGTCCGCGGCTCTCGCTCGCGAAAACTTTGAGGAAGCGGCGGCGGCGGCGCTTGAATTTGAAGAGATCATGGGGAAGGGTAACTACTTCCTCGAGATTCAGGAACATGGCCTTGAGGCTCAGCAAAGAATTCGCAAGCCGTTGGTAGAACTCTCGAAGCGAACCGGCGTGCCGCTGGTTGCTACAAACGATGCTCACTATCTGACCCCTGAAGATTCTCGCGCACATGATGTGCTGCTCTGTATCGGCTCGGGAAAGACGGTGACCGACACGAATCGGCTTCGTTACGCAAGTCCGAATTTCTATGTACGCTCGCCGGAGGAGATGTGGCGAATTTTCGGCAACGAACTGCCGGAGGCGCTCACGCGGACTGTGGAGATTGCCGAGAGGTGCGATCTCAAATTACCCGAAAACGTCAACCACCTTCCCAACTATCCGATACCTGACGGAGAAGTCGCGTCGCCTGATGAGTATTTCGAGAAAGTGGTGCGGAACGGATTCGAGCGCCGAAGACAGCAGGTTTGGGAGCGACAACAGCCGCGCGGCAAGTTGAGGTATCCACTTTCCGATTATCAGACGCGTCTTGCCAGTGAGATCGCGATGATCAAGCAGATGGGCTTCGCGGGCTACTTTCTCATCGTTTGGGATTTTGTTCGCTATGCCAAAGAGAACTCGATTCCGGTTGGTCCGGGCCGCGGATCGTCCGCCGGTTCACTGGTTGCCTACTGTCTCGAAATAACTGATATAGACCCTTTAGAGTATGACCTCATCTTCGAGCGCTTCCTTAACCCCGGCCGCATATCTATGCCGGACATCGATATCGACTTTTGCGTGCGTGGACGCGGCGACGTCATCAATCACGTCGCCGATTTGTACGGGCGGGATTCCGTTTGCCAGATCATCACCTTCGGCACGCTGGCCTCCCGTGCTGCGATCAAAGACGTAGGACGCGCCTTGGAAATGCCTTACTCGGAAGTCGATCGTATCGCGAAGATGATTCCTCCACCGGTACGGGGCCGAAACGTGAGTCTCACTCAGGCGCTGGAACAGGTTCCGGAACTGCGGAAGGAAATTGAAACGAACCCCGCGGTTAAGGATCTGATGGAGATTGCGCAGCGCCTGGAAGGCTGCGCTCGCCACTCGTCAGTCCATGCGGCCGGGGTTGTCATCTCTCCGGTTCCGCTGCAGGAACTGATTCCCATCGCGGTATCAGGGAAGGAAGAAATAACTACGCAGTTCGTCATGTCCGACCTGGAAAAGACGGGCATGCTTAAGATGGACTTTTTAGCGCTTACCGCGCTAACCGTTATAAATGACTGTTTAATTAGCATTAAGCAGTTGCTTGGCGAGGAGATTAACTGGCCTGATATAGCGCTTAACGACGAGAAAACAATGGCGGTTTTCGGGGAAGGGCGTACGGATGCGGTCTTTCAGTTCGAGTCTTCGGGGATGCAGGAGATCTGTCGTAAGCTTAAGCCTAAGGACGTCGAAGACCTTTCTGCTTTAAATGCGCTTTACCGGCCGGGCCCGCTGGACGGAGGAATGGTGGAAGAATTCATTCAGCGCCACCGCGGGCTGAAAACGGTTCGTTATCTCGTTCCGGAGATGAAGGAAATTCTGAGCAATACGTTTGGCGTGCTGGTTTACCAGGAGCAGATTATGCAGTTGGCGCAGAAACTGGCTGGCTACACGCTCAGCGAGGCCGACCTGATGCGCCGGGCGATGGGTAAGAAGAAGCGCGAGGAGATGGCCTTACATGAACAGAAGTTCGTCAACGGCGCAGTCGAGAGGGGTATCAAGAAAGAGAAGGCCGAGAAGATATTCTCGCTCATGGATAAGTTTTCGGATTACGGCTTTCCTCGAAGCCATGCAGTGGCGTACGCGTATCTGGCATTCCAGACAGCCTATCTCAAGGCCCACTTCCAAGAGCACTTTTACGCGGCGGTTCTCTCAAGCGAAGCTCAGGATGCAGCCAAGGTCTTCAAGTATTCGAAAGAACTTCGCACTCAAGGGATAAAACTACTTCCACCCGATGTAAATGAAAGCTACTCCGGTTTTACGCCGCTCCCTGGCGCCATCCGTTACGGACTTGCGGCCATTAAGGGGCTCGGGGTGTCTACTGTCAATTCAATAATTGAAGCTCGTAAGGCGGGCCCATTCAAGTCATTCTTTGAGTTCGCTGAACGGATGGCACACAGCGGACTGAACAAGCGCGTACTGGAAGGGCTGGTTGGGGCAGGGGCGTTTGACTCGCTCCAAACAGACACTCGCGAACTGCATGAATGGCGCGGAGCGCTCTTCAGTTCGATCGATGGGGCGCTGGCACGAGCTCAGCGTGCGAAGCGCGAACGGATGCAGGGACAAACCGGTCTGTTTGGTTCCAGCTTTGAAGACGCTGGCTTCGTAGAGCAACCGCTAACGTCCGGCGTGCCCTGGACACGTTCCCAACTGTTGCTTGCTGAGAAAGCGGCGCTTGGTTTTTACGTCACAGCTCATCCGCTCGGAAGCTATCTGGAACTGCTGCAGGCATCGAAGACGGTGAAGTCCTTCGAGCTCCCTAATCTCTCCAGTGGGGCTCGCGTCCATGCCGGTGGCATCATCAACGATCTCCAGCCGAAGACGACCAAGAAGGGTGACAGGTTTGCCTTGCTGCGTCTGGAAGACGAAGCTGGTGGTACGAAGTGCGTGCTCTGGCCGGAGACCTATCGGAAATATTCGGCGCTCGTCAAAAACGAACTGCCGGTGTTGATAAGCGGACGACTGGAATTGAGCGAAGACAATCCGCCCTCGATAATTGTCGATCAGGTTCAGAGTCTGGACGAGCTGACAAAAGCGAAAGAGCTGATCGTTTTGCGAGTCCCGCAAGCTCCGAGTGATCCGGCTGAATTGTTTGACAGCATACTTCACTTGATCAATACGAACGCTGGAAACTGCGACGTAATGCTGGAGACGGCTGTCGCCGGCGATCTCATTGTTCGGGTGAAAGTCAGCTCCACGCTGCGCGTTGCGCATACTGATACATTTGAGACGGCTGTGCGCAAAATCGGCTGTGTGTTGAAGGTTGAGAAGATGGCACTTGCCAACGGAGTCTGATAATACTTGGGTTAGAGAAACATGGCGAAGAAGGAAAGAAAAACCAAGGCGGCAGAAGATCTGGTAGCGGCAAAACCTGAATCAGAGCCAGACTCGCGACGGGCTATTGAACGAGTCCAACTGGCTCGTCATGCCGATCGCCCTCATACTTTGGACTTTATCGAGCGTCTGTTTGATGAGTTCGTTGAGGTGCACGGCGATCGCAGGTTCGCCGATGATCCGGCAATCGTTTGTGGTTCCGCCCGCTTTCATGGTTTGCCGATTGTAGTTGTCGGCCATCAAAAAGGTCGCGATACCAGGCAGCGAAAGTATCGAAACTTTGGCATGCCCAAACCCGAAGGTTATCGCAAGGCCCTTCGAGTGATGAAGCTGGCGGAGAAATTCGGACGACCAATCTTTTCATTGATTGACACGCCCGGCGCTTATCCGGGCATTGATGCTGAGGAGCGCGGTCAGGCAGAAGCCATTGCTTACAACTTGCGCGAGATGGTCAAACTAAAGGTTCCAGTAATCGTGACGGTAATCGGTGAAGGCGGCTCAGGCGGCGCTCTGGCTATTGGCGTTGGCGATCAAGTGATGATGCTGGAGAATTCGATCTACTCGGTGATCTCTCCGGAAGGGTGTGCGGCAATTCTCTGGAAGGATGCAAAACTCGCAGACCAGGCTGCTACCGGCTTGCGTTTGACCGCCCAGGATCTTTACGCCGAAAAGATCATCGACAAGATCATCAAGGAACCACCGGGGGGCGCTCACACTGACTACGATCAGGCCGCTCGTTATCTTGACGCGGCTTTAACCGAACGCTTGGCCGAAGCGGTTAGTTGTAGTCAGGATGAAAGGCTAGCCAGACGTTATAACAAGCTACGAGAATTTGGTCGCTGGGGTAATGCCTAATTTCGTGTGGCGCGCTTAGAAGGGAATGTCGTCGTCGGCCATCTCCGGTTGGTGCGCCTCAGAGGGAGCGCCTGCTGCCGCCGCTTTTTCCGCAGGTGGTTCTTCTCCTCTGCCGCCGCCGATGAACTGCATGTCTGTAGCGTGAACCTCTAAAGTGTGTCGCGGCTTACCATCGCGATCCGTCCACTCTTCCACCCGCAGTCTGCCTTCAATATAAACGGGTCGACCCTTCGTCAGATATTGCGACGCAGTCTCAGCCTGGCGGCCCCAAAGAGTTACGCGAAACCACGTCGTTTGATCCTGCATCTCGCCAGTCTTATCTTTGCGGCGTTCATTAGTGGCCATACTAAAACTGCAAACGGGAGTGCCTTGCGGCGTGTAACGCAGTTCAGGGTCGCGGCCAAGATTGCCCACGAGAATCACCTTGTTGAAGGACATGAGGGACCTCTCAATATCATTTGAATTTTGAAACTTCGAGCGCCATCCTACTCGTCGACCAAGTAGTGGTCAAGGGGAGCAATTCAGAGGTGTCAATACGAGTAGATGCAAGAATCTCGGTATCGCGCTTGGCTTATAGTTTCTGTTAGACTACATTCCACTTTAAGTTTCGCACGTAGTTGTCTACTAATGAAATCGAAAGTTTACATCGAAACGTTTGGCTGCCAGATGAACGTCGCAGACACCGAGCGTGCTGCCACTGGTTTGCGCAAAGCGGGCTACGACTTGACGACTTCCGCAGCGGGCGCAGACGTAGTTCTGCTGAATACGTGTTCTGTGCGTGAACGCGCCGAACGAAAGGTGTTTAGGCGAATCGGAGAAATTCGCGGCCAGGCGAAGCGCGCTGGTCAACAGAAGCCGTTGATTGGCGTGATGGGCTGTGTGGCGCAATTGGAGGGCGCGGCGATTTTCCAAAACGCGCCGGCCGTAGATCTAATCATCGGCACGCAGGCAACTGATCGCATACCATCGATGATTGAACGCGCGCAGGGCGGGGAAGCGTCAGTGATCGATTTGGAGGAGCGGCAGGAAGGTGAAGTGTGGGACGTGTCGCCGGCGGAGAGACGTTCTCCCTACGTCGCGTTTGTCCCTATCATTGAAGGCTGTAATAAGTTTTGTTCCTTCTGCATCGTCCCTTACTCACGCGGCCGCGAGAAGAGCCGCAGCGCTTTGGAGATAGTCGCCGAGGTCAAGCGGCTAAGAGCTCTTGGTTATAAGGAAGTTCACCTGATTGGCCAGAACGTCAATAGTTATAGACCGAAATCTCAGGAAGGTTTGGAGTGCTATTCGGGAGCAACGCCTTTCTCTCGTTTACTACGAGCAGTTGCTGATACCGGCATGGAGCGAATCAAATTCACGACATCGTTTCCTAGAGACTTCCATCCTGATATAGTGTCCGCGCTCGAGGAGTTTCCGAATCTTTGCGACTGGATTCACTTGCCGGTGCAGTCGGGAAGTGACCGGATACTGAAAGCGATGCGGCGTGGCCACAATGCAGAAGATTACCTGCGGCGTGTAGATACTGTTAAGAGTTCGAAGCGACGGCTATCTTTGACCAGCGATATCATCGTGGGTTTTCCCGGCGAATCCGAGGCGGACTTTCAGAACACGCTGCAGCTCGTTCGCGGTTGCCAATTCGACGGCTTGTACATATTTAAATATTCGAAGCGTGCCGGAACTCCGGCCGCAGCATTAGAAGACGCAGTGCCAGAAGCCGAGAAGACGGCGCGCTTCCTGGCGCTGGAGGAGTTGCAAGAGTCGCTACAGTACGGAGTTTACGGTAACTACGTAGGCACGAAGGTTAGCGTGCTGGTGGAAAGGGAGAGCGCAAGATCAAGCGAAGACATGACGGGCCATTCGACTTGCCATAAGGTCGTCAACTTCAGGACTAATCAGACCCAACCGGGAGAGATAGCAGATGTGCTGATTTCGCAAGCCAAGCCTTACAGCCTTTACGGCGAGCTGGTGAATCAGCGGGCAAACTGATCCGGGGGCGAAGTCACGGGGGAGGTATCGAGTATGGAGATTGAAGTAAAAATCAGAGCGCTGATGATGGATCCCAATAGCGGTACTCCGATCATAATCCTGAAGGATGTCGAAAGCGATACGATGTTGCCGATTTGGGTCGGAGCCTACGAGGCAAACGCCATAGCTTTGGAGATAGAAAAAATCGCGCCGCCACGGCCAATGACACACGACCTGCTGCGCAACTTGATCATCGAACTCGGCATTCAGGTTGAGAGAGTAGTGGTGACCAGTTTGCGTGATAACACGTTTTTCGCGGTCATTGAAATGCGCATGAGCGACGGCAACCGCATGGTGCTTGATTCCCGCCCCTCAGATGCGATTGCGCTCGCGCTGCGCGCTGATTGCCCGATCTATGTCGATGAGGAAGTTATTAAGGCGTCGAAAAACACCGTGCCAACCGGCGACGAGGGCGGGGAAGAGTCGGCAATGGGCGAGGAAGAGTGGCCGGATGTAATTGGGGAAGCCGGCGACCTGCCAATGTGAACTCTTATTGTGGTCTCTTGTGTTTATCTGTTCAAGTTCGAAGGTCCTGCTTGATGTGTAACGAATGATTATTGCGATCGCAAATCAAAAAGGTGGCGTGGGTAAAACTACCACCGCCATCAATTTGGCTGCGGCCTTCGCCAGGCTTGGCAAACCCGTCCTCCTTCTTGATTTAGATCCCCAGGCAAACAGCTCAATCTCTTTTCTCGATCCGCAGTCGGTAGAACGGTCTGCCTATGAACTGATGACCGACGGCGCGGCGCCGGTGGAGCAGGCGGTTTATCGAACGCCGGTAGAGAATCTTGATCTGATTCCCGCGCGCATCAGTCTCGCAAAGCTCGAGGCGAAACTTCTTGGCGATTTTGACGCTCCGTTTCGGTTGAAGGACCGCCTGACTCCGTTTCGCGAACAGTATTCAGTCATTATTATTGACACCCCTCCGACGTTGGGTTTGATTACAGTAAACGCGCTGGTAGCAGCGACGCACGTGTTGGTTCCCATTCAGTCGTCTTACTTCGCGCTCGAGGGCACCGATGATTTGCTGGAGACGATTGAGAAGGTGAAAGCGCGCCCAAACCCTGGCCTCGAACTCTTAGGCGTCCTGGTTACGCTTCACGACAAGCGCACGACGCTGGCGCGCGAGGTGCACGACCAGATCAAGAAGGTATTTGGACCGAAGTTGTTTGAGACAGTAATAACGAAGAGCGTCAGGCTGGAAGAATCGCCGGCTTACAAAGAGTCGATTTTTAGTTTTGCTCCGAATTCATCAGGCGCAATCGAATATGCAAATCTATGTAAAGAGGTAATGAAACGTGTCTAAAAGGGGACTGCCGACAGGACTTCAAATGCGCCACGACTCCCACTATGTTGAGGAGTTGACGCAGCATCAGCCCGCCGCAGTGGGACGAATGATTGATCTGGAGAAGCTTGATCCGAATCCGGAACAACCGCGCGTGGACTTTGGCGACTTGACCGAACTTACCGCCTCAATCGCTGAGAAAGGCGTGCTGGAGCCTTTGTTGGTTAAGCCGTCACGCGCCACCGGCCGCTGGATGATAATCGCGGGAGAACGTCGTTATAAGGCGGCGCGCGCCGCGGGTCTTAAAGAAGTGCCGTGTGTGGAGATGGATATCGATGCCGGCAGCGTGGCGGAGATTGCCCTGATTGAAAACATGCAGCGCAAAGACTTGACCGTCTGGGAAGAGGCGGATGGGTTGCTCGCGCTGTGTGAACGGTTTGGCTATACCCACGAGGAAGTGGCCAGGAAAGTCGGGAAGAGCAGAAGCACGGTAACTGAAGCACTCTCAATCGCAGCCATCCCCGCAGACGTCCGCGAACTCTGCCGCCAGGCAGACGTTTCCGCGAAATCGATGTTGCTGCAGATTGTCCGTCAGCCGGACGAAGCAGGTATGAGACGGCTGGCGAAAGAAATCACTTCACGTGGACTTACACGCGACGACGCAAGGGAAGTGAGACGGCAGGAAATGGGACCACGCGTAACCTCCGAAGTGAAACCCTACACCTTCAAATACGTTTCGCCTAAGAAAGATTTTAGCCTCGAACTGCGCTTCCGTCGCTCCAACGTTGACACCATCGATGTTGCCCAGGCTCTGCGGTCTGTTGCCAAAAGCATCGACGGTGGTGATCAGCCTCCCGAATGAGCAACGATAGAATGTCCCGAGATCGCGGACTACTTCGCACTCAAACTCTTCTTCTTTTCCGCGGCCGCCCGCTTTTGTAGTCCTTTAGCCCATCGTTCGAGTGTGGGCTGAAGCGGCTTAAATAGACGCGCACGGAAAGTGTGCTTCTTTTCATTCCACGCCTTAAGTTGCTTTTCAGTGTAGGCCCTTATCGCGGGTTCTAATTGTGTCTTCTTAAGCGAATGCTTTAGCGTGAAATGGTAGTGCTGGCCGACAAGTGAAAAGACTGTCGCTGCCAGGTTGCCCTTGAACGAAAGCCGGGGAATGATTCGTTTGTGCGCCGGCTTGTTAGCGGGAAGCAAAACGCCGACTGCGACTTCTAACCAAGCGCCTTTCGGACCTTGCCGCGGATGATAGAGCCCGGGAAGTTCAGACGCCTGAAAAGTGTTTCTAATGCGCGGATCGGAAATGAACTCAACCAGCCTTATTCGCTCCAACCCGCGCGTATGTTCACGCGGCAAGCTGTCGAAGGCGTCCTCCAAATGCTTTTCCGTTTCCTTCGGTAACTTCCGCTCTGTCTGATTCTCAATTTTGATTGCCACTACCCGAACACCTCATTAGCCTCATACAAATAAAATAAAATCGAGCCGCCACTCTAAGGCGCGCTGGCAAAGCCGGTCAAGCGAGCGCGCCGCTAATGGTCACAGAGGGGGCCAGCAATGCGAGCAACTTGACGCAGACCGCGCTCAGCGATAACGACAGAGAAGTCCAAACCCCAACCCGCTTAAGAACAATCCGATAGTAGACGGCCTTAGAGAGGGAAAAGTACCTTATGACCCCCCCAAAGCCCGGTATAGCCTGCGTCTGATAATACATATTATGTAGTAGGGTAGTAAGAGAGATAATAACGGTTGGGTTGACGGATTGCCTTTTTGTGGCAGGATCGGTGGATGTCTCAGTGCTTCTTGAGTCCCTTCGGAAAGGCGTCCGCGATGGCGTTGAGCTCGATGTTGTGTTCAAGGAGGGCCTTCAGGCCGGCGAGGACCCAGGTGAACCCACCTTTGGAATCGAGTGCATCACGGACGACCTTGTCGCCGTCTCCCTTAAAGCCGAAGTTTGTAATCGTGACGTAGGTCGTGTCGTTTTCGTAAGGAGTAAAGATCCACTCGACTGAGGTCATCGCGCCATAGTTTCCCCACTCGATCAGAATTCTTTCGTTTGGTTCTATGGATCTGACTGCCACTTCGATGGAGATGTCATACATCTCCCACGTCCAGCTGACGTGCGCGCCAGCTTGCAATCGCCCGCTACTCTTTGTGAACCAAAACCTCCTGGTGATGTCAGGGTTAACGAAAGCCTCGAATACTTCCGCCGCCGGCTTGCGAATAAGCATCTCTGCTTTTGCAATTGGCACTTCTGTTAGCTGAAGGTTTGTCATGGGTGTCCTCGCTGTTTCTGGCCCGGCACATTATTGCCACATAATCTTCGCAGAATCTGTGGTTCGCAGGCTAAGATTATCCATCAACTTCGTGGGCCGCAAGAATGGGCTGACGGTCCGAATAAGGAGCCCTTTTCGTTGATTCGGCCATTATCAGACTCAACTTCCCTGCTCACTTACGTGGAAGTTACCAGGATTTGGTGCGTCTGGTTCCCATAGTTCACGAGACTGCTAACTCGGCCCCTGCTTTGTTAGCTACAACTGAGCCAATGGTTTACCATTGGCCTCCTTGACACGCCAGAAAGCCGACTGTTACATTACGCGGTCTTTTTCCAAGTCTCGATTTTACCTAGTGTTTACTATAAGGAGTCTACTTGAGTACTGAATCAGGTTTTCTATTTACCTCCGAGTCTGTCACCGAAGGCCACCCCGACAAGATCGCCGACCAGATATCAGATGCAGTTTTGGATGCGGCATTGGCTCAGGATCCAACTTCCCGCGTGGCCTGCGAAACCTTAATTACAACCGGTTTGGTTGTGATGGCTGGCGAGATAACGACCAAAGCCCACGTCGACTATGGCAAGGTGGCCCGCGAAACCATCCGCAATATTGGCTACACCCGCGGAAAGTATGGCTTTGACTGCGACACGTGCAGTGTGTTGTCCGCCATTGACCGCCAGTCGCCAGACATTGCCATGGGTGTGGACACTGGCGGCGCTGGTGACCAGGGGTTAATGTTTGGCTTCGCCTGCAATGAAACTCCGGAGTTCATGCCCCTGCCGATTCAATTGGCCCACCTGCTCGCGCGCCGTTTATCCGAGGTCCGCAAATCAGGAGATCTTCCCTATCTGCGTCCGGACGGCAAATCGCAGGTAACGATCGAATACCGCGACGGCCGCCCGTTTCGTGCAAGCGCGATAGTGATTTCATCGCAGCATGCCGACAGCGTCACCACCGATCAACTGCGTGCCGACATCGAAGCGAAGGTGATTCGTAACACCGTGTCTTCTGAGTTAATGGATGCGGACACGAAAATTCACATCAACCCAACTGGACGTTTTGTTACTGGTGGTCCGCAGGGCGACGCCGGCCTTACCGGTCGCAAGATTATCGTTGACACTTACGGCGGCTATGCACCACACGGTGGCGGCGCGTTCTCGGGCAAGGATCCGACGAAGGTTGACCGCTCGGCTGCCTACATGGCGCGCTATGTTGCCAAGAACATCGTGGCTGCCGGACTCGCAGATCGCTGTCTGGTTCAGTTGGCGTACGCCATCGGTGTCGCCGAGCCGGTCTCAGTGATGGTTGACACCAAGGGCACGGGCCGAATAAGCGAAAATGCGCTTGCCAACCTGGTGCGTGCGAACTTCGACTTGACGCCGCGTGGGATCATCGAGGAACTCAACCTTCGCCGCCCGATCTACCAGGCGACGGCAGCGTATGGTCACTTTGGTCGCGACGAAGACGGCTTCACCTGGGAGAATGTTAACAAGGCCGAATCGCTTCGCAATGCGGCTGGAGTTTAGCTCGCCGCGAATTTTCAGCAGTACCGAATTGAATAATTAATAATCTCTAGCAAAGGAAATTGTCGTAATGAGTGCAACAAGCTCGCTTGATTTTGATGTGAAAGACATTGGCCTGGCCAAACAGGGCAAGCAACGAATTGATTGGGCCGAACGTGAAATGCCGGTGTTGAGGTTGATTCGTGAGCGCTTCGGCGAGGAGAAGCCGCTCAAGGGCGTGCGGCTGGTTGCCTGTGCTCATATCACAACAGAAACCGCGAACCTCGCTCGTGCCCTGCAAGCAGGCGGCGCGGAAGCAGTGCTTATCGCCTCCAATCCCCTTTCCACTCAGGACGATGTCGCGGCGTCGCTTGTCTCCGATTGGGGCATTCCGGTTTACGCAATCAAAGGCGAGTCAACCGAAACTTACAATCGCCACGTGCGCACCGCCCTCGATTTTCATCCGGACATAATTATTGACGACGGGTCCGATGTAGTTGCCACGCTTATTAAAGAGCGCGGCGATCAGATCAAAGAGCTGATCGGATCCACTGAGGAAACGACTACTGGAATCCAGCGACTGAAGGCGATGGAGATTGCTGGAGTGTTAACCTTCCCAACCATCGCCGTTAATGACGCGCAAACGAAGCACTTCTTTGATAATCGTTACGGAACCGGCCAGTCAACGCTTGACGGAATCATCCGCGCCACCAACATTCTTCTCGCCGGCAGAAACATTGTGGTTGTTGGTTATGGCTGGTGCGGCAAGGGTGTAGCGCTGCGAGCACGCGGCATGGGTGCGAATGTAATCGTCACTGAAGTCGATGCCATCAAAGCAGTCGAGGCCGTGATGGACGGCTTCCGCGTAATGCCGATTGCCGCGGCTGCGTCGCTGGGAGATATCTTTATTACTGTCACCGGCAACCGTCACGTGATCGACGGTGAGCACTTCGCGAAGATGAAGGATGGCGCGCTTGTTTGTAACAGCGGCCACTTTGATCTCGAGCTCAATCTGGTTGCACTCAAAGAGATGTCTGCCGAAGTCGTAAGCGTCAGACCTTTTGTTGAAGAGTACAAGATCAAAGCTTCCGGGAATCGAGTTATGGTTCTGGGTGAAGGTCGTTTGATTAACTTAGCTGCGGCTGAAGGTCATCCCGCAAGCGTGATGGACATGAGCTTTGCCAACCAGGCGCTTTCAGTCGAGTACCTGGTGAAGAAAAAAGGTGAACTCAAGCCCGGCGTTCACCTGCTGCCGCAAGAGGTCGATACGGAGATCGCCAGCCTCAAGCTGCGAGCTCTGGGTTTGGCCATCGATACGCTGACGGCGGAACAACTCGAATACATTTCCAGTTGGGAAACGGGAACCTAAGAGCAAGTAGGCAGGAGGCAGTAAGCAGTAGGCAGGAAGTCGAGAGGCTTCCTGTCTTTTTGTTGTCAGGGCACCGGAAAAAACTGATCCACGAAATCACACAAAACTAGACTAACAAGTTTTGGTGTTAGTTCGTGTCCTTTCGTGGATCGCGTATTGGTAATCTTTGTTCAAGAAACAAGGGACTACGGACGGTAAGGCGTTCGCAGCCGATTATGTGCGGACTCGTGAAAGAAAATACGTGCCGGCTGCAGCAAAGATTACCGGCGGCGCCCAAGCCGCGACTTCGGGCGGCAACAGTCCGTGATTGCCAAGTTGCTGGAACCCACCACCAACTAACCAGTAAGCGACGCTCACTGCAACGGCGACGCACAGCGCCACAATCGCCCCACGTCTCCCAAACGCCAATGCTAGCGGCATTCCTATGAAGGCCATTACCAGCACGCTGAACGGGTTGACGTATTTGCGTTGCACCGCCAGGGCCAGAGCAGAAACGTCCACGCCACGCTGCTTGGCGGCTTTCAGATAGCTGGTCAACGCCAACACACTTAGCTGCGAAGGCTTATCAACAGTTGGTCGGAACACTTCTGGCGGATCCACCCCGGCTACGCGAGTCTCTGCCTCGTGTTGTCTTTCCACCACCATGTCGCGCAAGTTAACTATCTCGGCGTCTTTGATGAGCAATTGATTATTCGCGCTCCATGTCCCAAGTTTGCCGCTTATTACGCCGCGCAAGTGCACCGCCTCGTCATCCAGTTCATAAATAGTTGGCTGACTCAAGACTCCCGCTTGCTCATCAAATTCGTACGAATACAAGCGCCTGTTCTCAAGTGACGCCAACCACTGCCGCCCTGTGCCGGTAATCGCGCGTGGCTGACCGCCTCTGATTCGCGCTCGCAGTGCTTCCTGTCGTACGTTTGCGGGAGGCATCAAGTGTTCCTGGACCAACCAGGTGCCCGCGCCCGCCGCCACTGCAAAGAGCAATCCCGGCATCATTAGCCGGTAAACGCTCTGGCCTGATGCCCACCACGCGACCGCTTCATTCGTACGCGCGAGCACCGCGTAAGTGATGAGTACGGTGATGAGCATCGTCGCGGGAAAAAGTTCTACAGCAACCAGCGGCAGCAGGAAAAGCAGATATTTCCCGACTATCGAGGCCGGTACATTGTTAGCGCCAATAAAACGCCAAAGCTCAAACAACGTAAAGATTATGAAAATTGAAACCAGGGATACAAAACCCACGATGAAACTTGTGGTGAGCGTGCGGAAGAGACTGGTATCAAGCAAACTCGGAAACCCTGAACGTCCAGCACCTAGCGTGTGTACCGGAAGGGGTGTCGTGTGATCATCCACGACTTCCCTTCTCTTCAAGAATTTTTTGGCGAAGTGGAGTTTAGGCATACGGTCAAAGCGCAAAAGCATCAGGCTCAATAGCAGCATCACGCCCGTTGCCATCCATTCCCCGGTAATCGCCGACACTGTATTATTTCTGGCGAGAGACTCGCCCAGCAAAGTGGTTAAGTAGTAGATAACCACTACGGCGATTGAGAGCAGGACGCCGGCCCCACGACCTCCGCGCCGGACACGCATTCCCAATAAACCACCAAACAACGCAAAGACAAGCGGAGCTGCCGAGAGAGCAAGCCGGCGGTGGAGTGTTCGCCGAGCTTCGCTCTTTTCATCGACAGAACCAGAATCAAGTTGTTGCTTTAGTTCACTCCAGTCCAATTCTTCCGTTTGCACATCTTTTTGGCCGAAGCTTTCCAGCAATGCGGCGCGGCCGGTGTTTATGGTTATGCGCAACTGATCCAAACGTTCAACGACGTAATCGGGTTGGGACCCTTCGTGTGGAATCTTCATCGCCACTGCGTCACTCAACACGAGTTCTGATCGATCGTTTGATGAATCGATTCTCCCGGAGCGAGCTGTGACCACTCGAGTGGAACCGTCGGCTTGTTGGGCGTAGATAAAGACGCGACCCCAAGTTCCCTGACTCTTGTCACCGTCCCGTACATAAATGACGTATCCGGGAATTTCAGTGTTGAATGTTCGTGGCTCGACGGGTGAATCTAATTTTCGCAGCGCCCCCTGCAAGGCAACGCGGCGCAAATCGCGCGCGGCTTGAGGCGCTTCCTTAAGGTGCAGGTAGGTAGTTGCTCCACTGCCTAAGAGGCCGATAAGTAGAGCCGGCCAGAGAAGCGTCCAGGTCCCAACGCCGGCGGCGCGAATAGCGATAATTTCGCTGTCGCTTCCCATCCGCGCCAGGCCAATCACGATGCCCGCAAGCACGCCAACCGGTAGCGTGAGAATTAGAACGCTTGGCAAAAGAGCGGCAGCGATCTGGCCCGCGAGCGCGAGCGGCAGATCCGTGTAGATTGCCAACTCGGCAAAGCGACCTGTTTGCTGCGTGAAGAGGATCGCCGTGAGGAGCACCAGCGAAAGCAGCACGTAAGGCAGCGCCCCCTGGATGACGTAACGCGCGATTAACTTCCTGCCGCTCAACATTAAATGTATTTTCTAAGCCGTAGGTTAAGTTGACCGTAGCTCACTGGAAAGTAGATCGCAGTCGCGGTTGTCTTTCAAGCACGCGCCCGATGAGTCGATGCGTAAGTTCCGCCATTTCGCGATGAATGCTCTCAGGTATCGCCCGCGACTCCTGCGCGAATACAAAAGGGGCTAGACGCTGGGTGGCGCGTAGTTGCGTTTGCAGTTTTGCCGACAAGGCACCGCCAGCGCCCTGGCTGCAAGCGCGACAGCGAAAGACCAGATCGGTATTGACGAAAGTTACTTCCTGCTGGTCGAACGCCCGATGACACCCGCCACAACGCCGCATGTCGGGAAGATAACCTTCAAGCCTTAGCAACCAGATCTCGAAGTATCGCAGAATCACCTGCAAGTCAGATTGCGATTCGCAGATCGCATCGAGACAAGCTTTGACCATGCGAAATAACCGTTCGTTGGCTTCATAGGGAGGCGAAAAGTCGATTACCAGGTCGCCCATGTAAGCGAGTCCTGTCAGCGTCTCCGCCTGGCCGGATAGATCGAAATGCGACTTGATGATCTCCGCATGATTTAGCGATACAAGTTCCTGATGCTCTTTTTGGTAGTAAGTGATCTTTGCAAGGGTGAAGGGTTCAAGCGCAGCGCCGAATCTACTTTTGAGCTTGCGGCAGCCTTTGGCGACAGCGCGAATGAGTCCAGCCGTGTGCGTCAAACAGACAACGATCTTGTCGGCCTCACCAAAGTTATAAGTCCGCAAGACGAGCGCCTCTGTCTCTACAATTGCCATTCAACCCTCTAACGCCAAAGGTCCGTAAACCACATCATCAGCTAAAAAGGAATGAAGTACAGTATCCACGCCAGCACCACTCCAATGACCATGAACTCGGCGAACACCTTAAGGCCATACGTGAACCTGTCCCGGTTGGAATCTTTGGCAACCGTTCCGAAGACTATCCCGGCCAGGGCAGCGAAGGCGGTCATGATTAGAAAATGTCTCATGATTTCCTCCCGGAGGCGATATCAAACGCATCAAGCATGGCAAGATAATTAAGCAAGCCGGCAACCAGGAGGAAGGTCCAGCCATACTCGAAGGTTGGCAGTGCCGCCTGTTGTGGATCATGCGCAAAACCGAAGTCGCGGAACCAGCAAACAATGTAGAGTAGGCCGGTGCCGAGGTCCCCAATCATCGGAGGGATTTGCAGTAACGAGGAAAGACCTTGCTCCGCTCCGGCATACTTAAACAGATGGCCGCCCATCGCGAAACCGGAAATAAAGCACACCCAAACGGCGCCACCCAGCAGAAGGGCCCGTACCCATTTTCCCTGAAGCAGGTGTCCGAGACCGGGAACCAACCATCCCGCAATTCCCATCAGCCAAGCTCTTGGTGGGGCCTTCTCAATATATGTTCGTTTGTCATCAACCGTAGTCAAATCAACCTCCGTATTTCAATCACGATGTGGTGCGCTAGCTCCCCCGCGTTCGAGCTTAAAGCTTTGTCTGAACTTGCATTTCTTGGCCTGCAAAACCTTATCTCGGACATTAACGGTCGGCGCCACGACCTCTAAACAGCCACCTTAACAATACTAGTAAAGAAGGTAACGCGCACGCACCTTCATAAAGTCGTCGAATGCAGCGGCCCAACCGCTCTGAATCTCGTCGATCGCAGTTCCCTGCTCAAGGCCTTCTCTAATACTTGAAGTCCCCGCTATCACGTCGAAAGGATTTCGATCATAGACGTATTCATACGGCGGGTCCTTCCAGCGAAACTCCGAACGGTAAAGATCGTAAGCAGCTTTTACCATCGCTATTCCGGTAATGACCGGTTCAAACTCGTTCCGATCGGTGACGTGAAGCTGTGCGCCGCCGCAACTTGTGCCCGCGTGCTTTTGGAAAGTCGGCCGGAAGATACAGCTTCTAAAGTAAACGCCGGGCAGGTCCATTTCGTTCAGAGTTCGCGTGTATTCGTCCGGATCAATGTAGGGGGCCCCTATGAGCTCAAAGGGCCGCGTCGTTCCTCTTCCTTCGGATAGTTGGGTGCCCTCAAAATGTACTGTTCCCGGAAACACGGTCGCCGAATCAAGCGTGGGAATGTTTGGCGAGGGCATCACCCATGGAGTATCAGTTTCGTCGAGCCAGTGACTGCGTTCCCAGCCCTGCATCTTCACCACCTCCAGATCGCAGCCAATCGCGAAATGTTCATTGAACATTCGCGCGAGTTCGCCCAGCGTCATCCCGTGCCGGGTGGGAATGGGAAACAAGCCGACAAAGGAAGCTTGCCCGGGCTCGAGCACATTCCCTGCTACCTTTCGCCCGTTGATTGGGTTTGGACGGTCGCAAACAACTACCTTCTTGCCAAACTTACGCGCGGCCGACATGCAATTGGCCATCGTATAAGCAAACGTGTAGATGCGGCAGCCTACGTCCTGCATATCGAAAACCAGGACGTCGATGTCCCGGAGCATTGCCTCGGTTGGTTCCCGAGTCTCACTGTAAAGAGAGTGAATGGGCAAGCCGGTCTCACGATCGACCGTGTGCTCAGTCTCAATCATGTTGTCCTGAACATCGCCACGGATTCCATGCTGCGGGCCGAACAGCGCTTTAAGGTTGACGCCTGGATATTCATGAAGCAGATCGGCGGCGTGCCGGAGTTCGTGATTCACAGAAGCCTGATTACAAATCAAACCAACTCGAGCGCCTTTCAACCGATCGGATTCTTCTTCAAGTAATCTCTCAAGACCAAGCTTCACATGTGTTCGAGTCATAAGATGATTCGGTAAATTCAAGAAGTTCAGAGTTCAACCTTTAGGTTGCGGTTTCGAAAGCCACAAGCTAAAGCTTGAACTCTGAACTACTAGCTCTTAATGTAAAACCTTACCCTTAGCCGCAGAGAACTGAACCGCCGTTTACGTTTAGTATTTCCCCGGTAATATGCCGCGCCCAGTCGCTACACAAAAAAGCGACGGGCGCAGCGATGTCTTCAGGCTTGGCAATCTTCCCTAAGGGAATCGTCCGGCCGATTGCCTCACGCTGTTTCAAATCGCCAAGCGCTTCCTGAGTCATATCGGTGTCGACCCAGCCTGGCGCCACGGCGTTAACATTAATGCCGTATGGACCAAGTTCCTCAGCGAGTGATTTCGTGAAGGCGATCTGCGCTCCTTTAGAGGCGGCGTAGTTCGAATAATTTGCCTCGCCGCGCTGCCCCGCCGTCGAAGTCAGGATAACAACCTTTCCGGACCGCTGTTTTTTCATTTGGGAAACGACAGCTCGGCATACGGTCCAGGTGCCCTTAAGGTTTATCTGCATAGTTCTGTCCCAGAGCTCCTCAGACATCTCCTCAAGCGGAGCGCCTTCCCAGATGCCGGCATTGCACACCAGGATATCGATGCGTTTGAAGTGTTCGATAGCGGTGTCGATGAGTTGCTGAGCTTCAAGTGGATTAGCAACGTCGGCCCGCACCGCAATCGCCTCCACGCCCCTTGCGCGCGCTGCGTTCACAATAGTTTCAGCCGCCTCCTGATCTTTGACGTAGTTAACAACAACCTGCGCGCCTAATTCCGAAAGCAGCTCAACGATTGCTTTGCCGATGCCGCGCGAGCCGCCTGTTACTACCGCCACACGTCCACGCAGTTGCAGATCATTTAGTTGCACTCGAAGTGTTCTCTCTTGTCCATATGACGTTGGTGGCATCTTCTTCCATATCGGAAACAGCTTCTGTTTCAACCACCGTCTCACCGTTGCTCGTCATGTATTCCCTAGCCGCCACAATAAATCGCTCGAACAAAGCCTGGGAGAAACGGTCGTGTTGCCACCCCAACTCTGGATGCCACTGCACACCCAAAGCAAAACGATCTGGCCGAGAATCCTCTACCGCCTCTATAAGTCCATCAGAGGTCCAGGCGGTGGCGATCAAATCTCTGCCCACCTTTTCCACCGCTTGATGGTGGTGGCTGTTGACTAGCGAGCCCTCGTTTGAAGCCAGGGATAAAAGGAGACTAGTTTGGGCCAGCGTGATCGCGTGCGACAGACGCTCCCGCGGCGCACCCTGCTGATGGTTGATTGCTTGCGGCAGTTGCGATGGTATGTCCTGTATCAGCGTTCCGCCACGGGAGACATTGAGGGACTGCATGCCGAAGCAGATGGCAAAAAGCGGCAACCGCCGCTTCTCAATTTCGTCGAGCACCAGCAAATCCGTTTCGTCTTTGACCGGGTGCACGCTGCCCAGATGCGGATGTGGTTCGGCGCCGTAGCGCAAAGGGTCGATATCAGAATCACTGCCGGGCAGGAGTACGCCGTCAAGGTCGTCCATTACAGCCGTTATGTAGTCCGCCTTGGGAATAAGACTGATGTGAACCGGTGCGCCACCAGCTGCTTCAATAGCCTCGCTGTAATAACGCGAAAGGTAGAAGCGATCAGTCTGCAATTCAAGACGCATCGTGATGCCAATGCGTGGCCGGTTTCCGCTCATCAAGATCCGATCTTCAACTCGTTTTGCGTTTTGTAGTTCATCTTCTTAGCTATCATAGCCTAAAACAATGTTTCTAATCTCCCGCCGAATGTCTCACGCAATCCGCGCCGGGGCAGTAGCCCGACAGTCATGGAGGGCTCAGCCGCCACTCAAGCGAAGGCCTCAGCTCATTGTGAACGAGACGAATTGCGGCCGAGCCCTCCATGACTGTCGGGCTACTGCCCCGGCGCGGATTGCCTGCTTCCACCCAACGCGCAAACAACTGCTGCAAAAGTAACAGGTATTTGAAGCCGCGCTTGACTTGCCTTCAAGCGAATTCCTATAGTGGCCTTTGCCGAAAATGCCAAGAGAAACTCCAATCATTCGCAGCACCACTGTGCTGCTCGTTCGTAAGGACGAACACGTCGCGCTCGCTGGTGACGGCCAGGTAACCTTAGGCGAAACCATCATGAAGGCTAACGCCCGAAAGGTTCGCCGGCTTTATAACGATAGTATACTTGCCGGCTTTGCCGGGGCCACCGCTGACGCTTTTTCGCTCTTGACCCGATTCGAAAGCAAGCTCGAACAGTATCATGGAAATCTCGAGCGCGCCGCCATCGAACTCAGTAAAGAGTGGCGCACTGACAAAATTCTGCGTCATCTTGAAGCGCTGCTGGTCGTGGCCGATACGAAGAGTTCGTTTCTGTTGTCAGGCAACGGCGACGTGATTGCTCCGGATGATGGCGTGCTGGCGATCGGTTCGGGAGGGTCGTATGCGTTGGCCGCGGCGCGGGCCCTTATGGAGCACACGGAATTGCCGGCGCGTGATATAGCGGTCAAGGCCCTGCAAATTGCCGGCGACATTTGTATTTACTCCAACCAGAATATCATTGTTGAAGAACTGTAATTACTCCGCTACAAATTGCAACGCATTGAAGTAGGATTTCAACTAGCGATGGTTATTTATTTAGAAGGCGAAGTGGACGAGGAAATCAAGCTCGACGACATGACGCCTCGCCAAATTGTCACTGAGCTTGATAAACACGTCGTAGGACAACGCAACGCGAAGCGCGCCGTCGCGATTGCCTTGCGCAATCGAATACGCCGCCAGAAGCTGCCGCCTGAAATGGCTGAAGACGTGATGCCGAAGAACATGATCATGATCGGTTCCACCGGGGTTGGCAAAACCGAGATCGCGCGGCGTCTGGCGCGCATGTCTAATTCTCCTTTTCTAAAAGTGGAAGCGTCGAAGTTTACTGAAGTCGGTTACGTGGGCCGCGATGTGGAAAGCATGATTCGCGACTTGACTGAAATCGCCGTGGACATGACGCGGCAGGAGAAGATTGACGAGATCGCTGAAAAGGCGGAATTAAACGTTGAGGAGCGGATCCTCGACTTGCTGCTGCCGCCGCCACGCTCCAGTTCCAGTTTCTATGACTTCGATGCTAACGCGAATGAAGGAGCCGGCTCCGAGGTCCCCACTGACACGGCTCCGAATGCCGCCACTCAGGATCAATTTCAACGCACGCGAGAGAAGCTGCGCACGCAACTGCGCGATGGCAAGCTTGATCATCGCCTGGTTGAACTTGAGATTCGCGAAAGAAATTTCCCGGTAATTGAGCTGGCCGGGCCGCAAGGTGTGGAAGAGATGGGCATCAACATGAAGGACATGTTGGGCAATCTTTTCCAGGGACGCACCAAACAAAGAAAGATGACTGTGGAGGAAGCGATCGAACACTTGATGGCGGAGGAAGAAGAACGGCTGATTGATATGGATCAAGTCGCGCGGGCCGCGATCGAGCGCGTAGAAACGTCCGGGATTATTTTTCTCGACGAGATCGATAAGATCGCTGGTCGTGAGTCGGGACACGGCCCTGACGTTTCGCGCGAAGGCGTGCAGCGAGACATACTGCCAATTGTTGAAGGCACGACCGTCAACTCGCGCTACGGCATGGTGCGCACGGATCATATCCTCTTTATCGCCGCCGGCGCGTTTCATGTTTCCAAGCCTTCAGATCTGATTCCTGAGTTGCAGGGACGCTTCCCGATTCGCGTCGAACTCGAGTCGCTGACGGTCGACGACTTCAAGCGCATTCTTACGGAACCAAAGAACGCCTTGATCAAACAGTATCAGGCGATGATGGCCACCGAAGATGTGATAATCGACTTCACGGACGAAGCCATCGACTCCATCGCGAATTTTGCCTTCACGGTAAATGAGCACACCGAGAATATCGGTGCCCGTCGCTTGCAGACGATTATGGAGAAGCTGCTCGAGGAGATCAGTTTTGAGGGACCCGATCTGGAACCAAAGAACCAGCGCATAGACGCCGCTTATGTCGAGGCGATGCTTGCAGAAACTGTTAAAGACCAGGACCTCAGCCGGTACATTCTGTGAAACCATTCAATCCCCGCGTCGCGCAATCTTATTTCGCTCCCCATTTAGCTGTAGCACTGCTGCTGCCGGCGGTGTTTCTTTTTGCCGGCTGCGGTAAGCGACGGCCACCGCTGCCGCCGGTAGAACGTGTACAACAGCGCACGGAGTTGCTCTCGGGAGTTCAGCGCGGAAACCAGGTAATCCTTAGTTGGCCCGCCCCGCGACGAAATGCATCGGACACGAGCGTACAAAGCATTCGACGCATTGATGTCTACCGGCTGGCGGAAAAGCCGCGCGCTCCGCTGGGTTTGACGGAAGAAGAGTTTGCGACCCGCTCGACGTTAATTGGGTCGGTAACCTACGACGAGATCAAGAGTGGCAACGAGGTTCTAACCTACACGGACACGCTCGAACTTGCCGGTGAGCCGACGCGTTTACGCTACGCTGTTCGCTATGTAAACGCCGCTGGTCAACGCGCCGCGTTTTCAAACTTCCTCCTGCTGGAGCCGGCCGCTCGCATTGCGCAACCACCAACGATCATCACGACCGACAAAGAAGTCAGCGAAGATGCAATCACCATCTCTTGGCAGCCGTCCGCAGCTAACATAGACGGCTCAACTCCGGTGAACCTGCTCGGCTATAACATTTATCGAGCCTCGGAAGGAGAAGGTGAAAGCACTCAGTCAATAAACGACGCCCTGATCTCTGGGACGAAATATCAGGATAGGAACTTCAAGTTTGGCGAAACCTACCGGTATGTCGTGCGAGCGGTGTCGCTGGGAACCGAAGGCGGCCAGGTTGAGAGTTTAAACTCAAATTCTATAGCCGTTTCGCCGCGCGATACTTTCGCGCCCTCGGCGCCGGCCTCGATCACAGTGGCTGCTGCGCCGGGACGTCTTTCGATTTTCTTCCCGGCGAATCCCGAACCCGACATCGCAGGCTATAACATCTATCGTTCGACTGATCCGGATCTTCCTAAGGACAAGTGGAACAAACTAAACCCGGGTCTGCTGACTAGAACAACTTTCCAGGACGAGAAAGTAGAATCAGGCAAGCGCTATTACTACTACATGACCGCCGTCGATCAGGCCGGCAACGTTAGCCCGCCATCTGAGGTCGTTTCTGAGACGGTGCCATAACTGAATGCGAACCAGGAAAAGCGGATCGCGCTGGTGGGACCGCGGGCGTCTCGCCCGCACATGAGCGCGAAGCGCGAACAATTAATGCGTATCTGTAGATTCACAACTTCTCCGGCAGCGACGCCACGCTTCGGCTTACTCGAACAAGATGAGGTCCTGCCGCTGGCGGAAGGGGAGACAATTGACTCGTTCCCCACTCCGCGCACTGAGAAAGCAATTCCTGTTTCTGAGGTGAGGCTCCTCGCCCCCGTCGCTCCTTCAAAGATCGTTTGCGTCGGCCGAAACTACAAGGAACATGCGGCCGAGCTGGGCAACAAAATGCCGGACGAGCCGCTGCTTTTTCTCAAAGCGCCCTCGGCGATAATTGCGAGCGGAGAGTGCATTGTGCGACCGCCGGAGTCGCAGCAAGTAGAACACGAGGGCGAGCTCGGCGTTGTGATCGGCAAACTCGCGCGAAGACTCACCGAGGATGAAGACCCGTTCAGCTATGTTCTCGGCTACACGTGCGTGAATGATGTGACTGCGCGTGACTTGCAACGCAAGGACGTTCAGTTTGCTCGCGCCAAATCTTTCGACACTTTCTGTCCGGTCGGCCCTTTCATTGTTGACGGATTGGATCCGCTGAATCTCGTGGTTACCACTCGCGTCAACGGCGCAGTAAAGCAGAACGGGCGCACGGCCGACATGGCGTTTTCAGTTCCCTTCCTGATTAAATACATTGCTAATATCATGACTCTCTATCCCGGAGACTTGATTGCGACCGGAACACCCGCGGGCGTTTCACCGATGAAGGACGGTGACGTAGTTGAAGTTGAGATCGAAGGAATCGGCATACTGCGAAATCCGGTCTGCGATGCGCCGTGAGTGAGCTTGAATCACTTGGTATAATCTCTTCCTCTGTGCAACCTCTGTGTACTC
>JBDUAQ010000262.1:0-3622 GCA_040004575.1 bacterium | reverse complement strand
ATCTTTCGGGTCTTTCTAGGTGTCCACAAAACCGGGGCAAGTTCATTGTGTTCTCTGTGTCTCTGTGGTGAATAACCGCTCGACGACCACTCCACCACAGAGGCACAGAGAACACGGAGTTCACACAGAGACGAATTCAAGAAACTGTCCTGGCTGCCTCAAAGTGTGCTCGTTAAGTTTCCTTATGATATATTTCGTTGCCTAATAATCCGCATTTTTATCTCAGAAGGACCATCCAAAAATGTCAGGACACTCGAAGTGGCATAGTATCAAGCACAAGAAAGGCGCGCTCGATGCCAAGCGCGGCAAACTGTTTACGAAGTTCATCAAGGAAATCACGGTCGCGGCGCGCTCGGGCGGCGGCGATCCGGAAGGCAACGCGCGACTCCGGAAGGCTATCCTGGACGCTAAAGCAGGCAACATGCCCAACGAAACGATCGAGCGTGCCGTGCGTCGCGGCACCGGCGAAGAGGAAGGCGTGAACTATGAAGAGATCACCTACGAAGGATATGGCCCAGGCGGCGTGGCACTCTTGATTGAGTCGATGACTGACAATCGCAATCGCACCGTCGCGGAAATCCGCCACGCTTTTTCCAAGAATGGCGGCAACCTGGCGGCGGCCGGCGCGGTGGCCTGGATGTTTGAGAAGAAGGGTTACATCGTTGTCTCCAAGTCGGCGAAATCAGAGGAAGAGTTGTTTGAAATTGCCACTGACGCCGGCGCGGAAGACTTGCGGGACGATGTTGAAAACTTCGAAATCATAACTGCGCCGTCCGATTTCGACATTGTGCTTGAAGCTGTCAAGAAGGCGGGTGTCGAACCGCAAATGGCTGAAATCGAGATGGTCCCCAAGGAGTACAAGAAGCTCGAAGGCGCCGAGGCCAAACAGATGTTGAAGCTGATGGAAGCGCTCGAAGATCACGACGACGTGCAGAAAGTTTCGGCTAACTTCGACATCAGCGAGGCCGACATGGCGGCAGCGGGGAACTAAATCCCAAGCAATCAGCAATCAGTAAACAGCAGACAGCAAACCGTCGGAAATGATTACGCGTGATTGAAGCCCTTGGCTTACGCGCTCTTTGCTGACTGCTGTTTGCTGACTGCTGTTTGCTCTCCGTTTGAATGCTCTTCTTGCAAATCACTATTCGCAGGCCCCTGAATGACCTTGCCCAGCGCGTCGTAACGCGAGCCATGGCACGGACAATCCCATGTATTCTCGGAAGTGTTCCAGTTGACGATGCAGCCCAGGTGACGACAGACAGCGGAGAGCTCGTGAATCTCTCCTTTCGGATCCCGATAGACGGCGACCTTGCTTAACCCACGTGACATGACTGCGCCGGCGCCCGGTTTGATTTGATCGACCGATTCCACATCGCCGGCCACAACCAGATCGGTATATTGCATCGCCACGTTCAGATTCTCTTTGGCAAACACCGGCAGCGCTTTCAGTCTGACGCGCGACGGTTCATAGATCGTCGCCCAGGGATTTTTGCGATCCATGATCAGATCGGTCAGGAGAATGCCGGCGATAGTTCCGTGCGTCATTCCATTGCCTGAGTCGCCGGTTGCAATATAGACGTTGTTCTTGTCCATCGGGTTACGGCCAATGAACGCCAAGCCGTCCACCGGTTCCATCACTTCTCCCGACCAGCGATACTCGATGCTCTCAATCATGGGAAAGCGATGCCGCGTCCAGCGTTCGAGCGCACCGAAGCGTTTATTAGCGTCGTCCTCTTGGCCAGTCTTGTGATCCTCACCGCCAACAATCAGGATGTCATGGGCGTTCGCGCCTTTCCCGACAGTTTCAATTCGCAGGTAGTGGTAGGGATCGGGCGTGTCCCAGTAAAGCGCTCGCGTAACGGACCCCTTGGGGATGCGCGCTCCAATCACATAGGTTTGATAAGCAGCTTGCTTCGTATGTATCGCGATCAGATCGTTGACAGGCGTGTTGGTGGCAACTACTACAGCCGCCGCGGTAACGACGCCCCCTCCGCTCGTTTCAACTCGTGCTTGCTTACCGCCCTCGATCTCCTTTGCATGAGTCTCGGTGTAAATTCGCCCGCCCATTCGTTGAATGGCTTTCGCGAGCCCGGCCAAATACTTGAGCGGATGAAACTGTGCCTGAAGTGGAAAACGCAGCGCTGGGCCAGTGTCATAGGAATCCCAGGGAACTCGTTCGACCTTTTCGATGTCAGTTAGTCCGGCCCGGTGAACGGCCGCCAACTCATCATCAAGAACTTTCTGAGATTCTCGCGGCGGCACAAACAGATAACCATCGAGCCGTTCGAATTCACAATCGATCGCTTCCTGCTCGACGATCGCCTCCACGGCATTTATGGCCGCCGTATGACTCTCCGCCGCCAGACGCGCACCATCTTCGCCGTGAAGGCGCTCGAGCTCGAAATAGCGATCATCCAGAGCGTTGACGAGATGCGCGGTTGTTCTTCCAGTCATTCCTCCGCCAATCGGGCCGTCGTCAACTACCACGACTGACCTGCCTTCGCGCGCCAGTAGATACGCGGTCGTCATTCCCGCAATGCCGGCGCCGACCACGCAGACGTCCGTCGTTGTTCTTTCCGCAAGCGACGATTGCAGTGACACTTCAGCCGTGTCCATCCAGACAGATCTGCTCTGCACGAAACTCTTTTTCATCGGAGAACTCCCTCGGTTCATGTAGTCATACGGTACGAACGTCCTGGTCGAACGTCACTTTGAGTACACCGAAAACGTTCGATTGGCGATATGCCAGAATCTGAGCAAAGGAAGTGCCGAGGAAAGACTCAAGGAAGATTTTGTTGAGGGAACCCTGCTCTTCGGCTTGCACTTATTTGACAACGGAGTGTAGTGGAGCTAACTTGCAGTTTGGGATCGTCGTTACGGGTTCTACGAATATGAATCAAAACACTAACAGCTACTCTTATTATTATTGGTGCTCCCGAGGAGGAGAGGCAGGGAGAGGGCTGTTCTGAGTGAGATGATCTAGAAACGACAAAGAACAGGATTTCGGAACCGGCCACTTCCTCCGACGCGGGAGGGTGGCCGGTTTTTCTTTGAGTCATGAGGTCAGTACCACACTGCGGTAGCGGGTGGGTCGTGTCTGGGGACTGCGCGGCAAGAATGTGAGAGGAACCCACCTGCTACCGCTGGGTGGTACTGACCCCATGACACACGACTTGGGTCATGACCCAGCATCGCCAGCTTAAACTGCATCAATTCGAGGTTTTGAAATGTTAGAGCATGAACATACTTCTTTATTGGCTGACCACGCTGATATGCGTGTGGTTCCGCTCGATGCGGATGAAACTCCTGCGGATCGCAATCGCATCGTTCAACTCAGCCCCGATCATCCGGGGTTTCGCGATCTGGAATATCGAGCGCGGCGCAACCGCATCGCTCAACTCGCGCTTAGCTATCAAGCCGGACAGGAGATTCCTGAGGCGCCCTACACGCCCGAAGAGCATCAGGTTTGGCGGGCAGTTTGGGATGCGCTTGAGCCGGCGCATCGTGCGCACGCTTGCGAAGAATACCTGGCGTCCGTGCGACGTTTGTCGTTCGCATCGGATCGCATTCCGCAGTTGCGCGAAGTAAACGAGAAGGTCCAGGCAATCAGCGGCTTTCGGCT
>JBDUAQ010000091.1:0-12274 GCA_040004575.1 bacterium | reverse complement strand
TTAACGTGGACTTCGTCGGCCGCAATGGCGAAAAGGACATGCACGAGCTCGCCTCACGGCTGGTAACGAACATTAAGCTGCCACTCATGTTTGACTCCACCGAGTGGGAGAAGATGGAGGCTGGTCTGCAGCACGCGGGTGGGAAGTGCATACTCAATTCGACAAATTACGAAGATGGCGTGCCGCGTTTCTCGAAGGTTCTCGATCTCGCCAAGCGCTATGGCGCGAGTGTCGTCATTGGAACGATCGACGAAGAAGGAATGGCGCGCACTGCTGACGGGAAGTTTGCGATCGCCAAGCGCGCTTACGAGCAGGCCACCCGCGAATTGGGCTTTCCAGCCAGCGACATCTTTTTCGACTCGCTCGCGTTACCGATATCAACCGGAATCGAGGAAGACCGCCGCAACGCGCTGGAAACCATCGAGGGAATCCGCCGGATAAAAAAAGAGCTCCCCGGTTGTTTCACAATTCTGGGAGTCTCCAACATTTCGTTCGGGTTGAACCCGGCCTCGCGCGTCGTCCTTAATTCGGTTTTCCTGCACGATGCAGTAGAAGCGGGCCTGGATGCGGCGATTGTCAACGCCAGCAAGATTGAACCGCTAAATCGAATTGGCGAGCAGGAGTTGAAAGTTGCGAGAGATTTGATCTACGACCGCCGCGAGTTTGACGGTGAAGTCTGCACTTATGATCCGTTGACAGCGTTCACGACGTTGTTCGAAAACGTTAAGGCCAAGTCTGCAAAGAAAGAATCGAAGGGTGCGACCGTTGAGGAGCGTCTGAAGAACCACATCATCGACGGCGAAAAAATCGGTTTGGAAGATGAACTGACCAAGGCGCTCGAAACACATCCCGCACTCGACATCATCAACAACATTCTGCTCGACGGCATGAAAGTGGTTGGCGACCTTTTCGGCAGTGGTCAGATGCAATTGCCGTTTGTTTTGCAGTCAGCCGAAGCGATGAAGGCAGCCGTGCGTTTCCTGGAACCGTTTATGGAGAAAAAAGGCGGAGCCACTGCCAAAGGCACACTGGTAATCGCTACCGTCAAGGGCGATGTTCACGACATTGGCAAGAACCTTGTCGACATCATTCTCACTAACAACGGCTACCGGGTTATCAATCTCGGCATCAAGCAACCAATAGACAATATTCTTCTCGCCCAGGAGGAACACCAGGCCGACGCGATCGGCATGAGTGGTCTGCTCGTGAAATCCACGCTGATCATGAAGGACAATCTTGATCTCATGAACGAGCGCGGTATCACGGTGCCGGTGATTCTTGGCGGCGCTGCGCTCACGCGTCGTTACGTCGATGAAGATTTGAAGTCAATCTACAAAGGCACTCTTTACTATGCCGGCGATGCATTTGCAGGTTTGCACACAATGGACAAGTTGGTGGGCGGTAATGGAGAGATAGCCGCCGCCGACCTCGCAAAAGCCGCGGCAGCTTCGGGTGAAGACGGCGAAAAACCGGAAGATCTAGAAGATCGCGTTGGGGAAGAAGCGAAACTCGGCATCAGTAAACGAGTGAAGCCACGCGGAGCAGCGTCCACGGGCGATACGACGCACACCACTCGCTCCTCCGTCAGCCAGGATATTGCGATTCCGAAGGCACCGTTTTATGGTTCGCGAGTTGTCGCTGACATCTCGCTTGACGATGTGTTCGCGTTCGTCAACGAGACCGCGCTATTCAAAGGACAGTGGCAGTTCAAGCAGGGCAAGACTGCGCCGGCAGACTATCAAGCGTTAGTTCGCGAAATGGTTCGGCCCATCTACGAAGCATTGAAAGAACGAAGCAAGCGGGAACAACTGCTGCAACCGCGCGTTGTTTACGGATACTTTCCCGCGCAATCCTCCGGCAACGATCTGATTATCTACGGCGAGGATGAGAAAACCGAACGGTTGAGGTTCACCTTCCCCCGCCAACCTACGGGAAAGAATCCGCGTGAGCCCTCCGGAAAAAACCTTTGCTTGGCGGACTTCTTCGCAGCTAAAGACTCAGGGCGAATGGACGTCGTGGCCTTTCACCTCGTAACCATGGGAAGCCGCGCGACCGAGTATTCGCAGGAACTATTCAAGTCAGACAACTATGCCGACTATCTTTATTTCCACGGGCTGAGTGTCGAGGGCGCGGAAGCGTTGGCGGAACTTTGGCACAAGCGGATTCGCGAAGAGTTGGGTATTGCCGGCGAGGATGCGGAGGACGTCAGGAAGTTGTTTCAGCAACGATACCAGGGGTCACGTTTCAGTTTTGGATATCCGGCGTGTCCAAACCTGGAGGATCAGGCTAAGCTGTTTGAGTTGCTGGAGCCGGCGCGCATCGGGGTTGAACTAACCGAGGAGTTTCAACTCGATCCTGAGCAATCGACTTCGGCGATTATCGTCCATCACCCGGAAGCGAAATACTTTTCAATCGAATAAACAAAACAAAGTCCAAAGTCCAATGTCCAAAGTCCAAAGTCCCGAGCCTAAGGTCGTCGCGAACAAACACGCGAGGCAGGGCAAGCCGGACTTTGGACATTGGACTTTGGACATTGGACTTCTCCAACCTGCTCCGGAAGAGTTTGCCGTATTGAACTGGTTCGAGCGTTCCTCCTTTCGTTTCATCCATCGCATGAATCGTGGTCGCTGGAAACGCTTCTGGACCTGGTGCCAGAAAGTTTTCGGCGCCGGCTGGATCCATCTCGCGACTTACAACCTCATACAGGTTTACGGTCTGGAGCACATTGAAGCCGCTTCAAGGGATCGTCCCATACTGATCGCCGCCAATCATCGTTCGTTCTTCGACATGTACGTCGTGTCAACGACACTCTTCCGCCACACCTGCTGGCGCAAACAACTTTTCTTTCCCGTGCGTGGGCGGTTCTTTTATGACTCAGTATTGGGACTGTTTGTAAATCTCGTGATGGGTTGGTGGTCGATGTATCCCCCGTTTTTTGCGTCGGGTGAAAATCCCATTGTCGAGAAGCGAGCCTTTGACAAGTATTCGTTTCGCCTGTTGACCGAGCTTTGCAAGAATGGTCGGGGCAATGTTATCGGCTTCCATCCCGAGGGCACGCGCAACAAAGGGCCTGATCCTTATTCCTACTTGCCGGCGCAGCCAGGCATCGGAAAACTGATAAAAGATGCTGCACCGCAAGTTATTCCGGTTTTTGTCGCTGGGCTGGGAAACGATCTTTTCAAACAGGTGCTGGGAAATTGGAGAGGCGGCGAAAGGATCCGTATACACTTTGGCCCACAAATCGATCTTGCCGATTATTTGTCAAGAAAAGATCAAGCGCGGACCTACGTTGAGATCTCGAGATTTGTAATGACCAAGATCGCAGAGCTTGGCGAAGCAGATCGTCGGATGCAGTTGAGTAATAGGTGAGAAGGAGCGGGGGCAAGCCCACCTTCCCAACCATGAGATTAGTCAGCCTGAGTCGCCAATTAGTGATTGAAAGGCTTTCAAGACTCGCTTCACCGACTCCACCGAGAATCTCGCAGGTTGGGAAGGCGGGCTTGCCCCCGCTCTTAGTTTCATCACGAAGTGCATGAGCCAGGACAAATGATTCCGCTTGTAATCGTCAATCCTGAATCCGCCGGCGGCGCCACGCGCGACGCGTGGCCGGGGATCGCCAGTGAGTTCGGCACCCACTTCGGATCCTTCACGGCAAAATTCACCAAACACGTTGGCGAAGCTAGCGAACTTGCCGCGCACGCTGCGCGAAAGGGCACGAAGTTGATCATCGCCTGCGGTGGCGATGGCACTATTTCCGAAGTGGCGAACGGCATTCTGTCCGCCGGCAGCGAAGCGGAATTGGGGATACTCCCAAGCGGCACCGGCGGGGACTTCCGACGGACCATTGGCATTCCCGCTCGCGTCGCCGCTGCCGCCAGAATCCTTCGTACCGGTCAAGCCCGCTTGATTGACGTCGGCAAAATCACATTTACAAACGACGACGGCGAACTCGAATCGCTTTACTTTCTCGGCGTGGCTTCGTTTGGCATGAGCGCAGATGTGATCGCGCGCGTAAAGGAGGGTGGCCCTGACTGGTTGCCGACGAAAGGACCAAAGTGGTTAACCGGACGTCTCTCGTTTGCCGTTGCAATGCTGCAAACTGCTGCCAAAAAGTCGGCCACACGCGTCGTGGTTCAACTTGATGACGATCCGGCGCACCACATGACGGTAGCGAATCTCTGTATTGCCAACGCGCGGTATTTTGGTGGCGGCATGAAAATCGCGCCCAATGCAATGCTCACCGATGGAAAATTTGACGTAGTGAGCGTTGGCGACCTGGGCGCCGCCAGAATCCTGGCCAACGCGCCGCGGTTGTATGTAGGCGCACACCTCAGCATGGCGGATGTTGGCCACGCGCTGGCAGCAAAAGTCAGCGCGCGTTCTGTGGACAAGAATGAGACTGTCGAGGTGGAAGTAGATGGTGAAATCCCGGGTCATCTGCCGGCGACGTTCCAAATACTACCCAAGGCCCTTCGCGTTCGTAGTCCGCTGCCGTATTGAGGGGTGCGAGAATACTTCTTGCCAGTAAATTGAAAAAAAGGTTATAAATGTCGCACCCGAGCCCCTATATAAATGATTAATTGGCGCGGCGCTCTTCATGTATAGACGAATATTTGCACTTGCGCAGAGAGTGTTCCCTGCAATGCGGGGAGTTGTATAGTTTGCACTCGATGGCATTGTTGAAGTGTGTAATTGCCGAGTTTGACTGACGGAGGAATTCACGGAGTGGATAGTCCGCTCGACCAGGAGCTTTTTCCAAGTAACGCAGGCGGCTCGCCGCCTGGCGAGGCCGCAGCGCCTCCGGCAGCTAAGCCTCCGTTGCCGCCGGCTGCGAAGCCCGCCGCGAAACCCGCAGGTGCCGTAGTTGAAAGCACACCTGAACCTGCTGTCAACAAAATGCGGCGGAGGATTGTCTGGTCAAGCATAGTTGTATTTCTTGTAACCGACTTCCTGATGTTCCTGCGGTTTTTCCTGCCACGTTCAATAACTGAGCCCCCCAGCAGATTCAACGTTGGCCTTCCTGGAGATTACGCGCTCGGCGTTGACACCAAGTGGCAGCAGCAATATCGCATCTGGGTAGACAAGACTTCCGACCGAATTTTTGTCATCTACGCACGCTGCACGCATCTCGGCTGCACGCCTGACTGGAAAGCTAGTGAGAATAAATTCAAGTGTCCCTGCCATGGCAGCGGTTACGACAGCGAGGCAATCAATTTCGAGGGACCGGCGCCGCGGCCGATGGATCGCGCGCACGTCGAGCTCGATGCTGAGGGACAAATCGTGGTGGACATAGCCAAGCTTTACAAGTGGCCCAAGGGAGATAGGAGTGAGTTTAACGATCCAGGCGCCTACATCCCGCTGTAAATTTCGCTGTACGGTTTCGCGAGGTGCGACTTATTAGATGGACGAGAATCCTGACAAGAAAGAAACGAAGCAGTTAACTGGCGACGAAAAAGCCAACGCGGGCCTGCTTGAGAAAGTGAAGGAGGGCACCGCTGCGATCAAGACGCGCGCCATCGATGAAGCCAAAGGTTACAAAGACGTCCAGGAGACGCAACTTTGGAAGTCGATCTTCCGCGTCTCGCATGATCGCTCGGATCCGCGCAATCGTTCGCTCGCAGTTCTCTCCAACGTTTTTCTTCATCTGCATCCGGCCAAGATTAATCGCGACGCAGTGCGCTACCAGTACACCTGGGGAATGGGCGGCATAACGTTCTACCTGTTTATTGTGCTGACCTTCACGGGTGTGCTCCTGATGTTCTATTACCACCCGACGAAGATTGACGCCTTTCGCGATATTCTTTATCTCGAGCACGACGTCCCGTTCGGCAAGCTGCTCAGGAACATGCACCGGTGGGCGGCGCACTTGATGGTGATCACCACCTGGCTGCACATGTTTCGTGTGGTGCTTACCGGATCATACAAACGACCGCGCGAATTTAACTGGGGCGTCGGCGTTGTGCTACTCGTGCTGACACTTCTGCTTTCGTTCACGGGATACCTGCTGCCAGACGATCAACTTGGTTTCTGGGCGGTCACCGTCGGCACGAACATGGCCCGCGCCACTCCCATGCTCGGGTCCGAAGGTCCCTTTGGCGTTCAGCTTGGCATGACTCCTTTTAATGATGTTCGCTTTGGATTGTTGGGCGGATCGATTGTCGACTCGAATGCCCTACTGCGGTCGTATATATGGCACTGCATTGGCATTCCGCTGGTCGCTTCGATTTTTATGGCGGTGCACTTCTGGCGCATACGCAAGGACGGCGGAATCTCCGGTCCAGCGCCGGTGATGCTCGAATCAGAAATGAAGGCGCTGAAGAAGAAGTAATTCTTGTCAGAACCGGGAGCGTGAGCGACCGGCCTACCTGACTGAAGTTAAAGATCGGCCGCCCGCTAACGCAGGCGGTTCTGACATACGACACGAAGATGGCGATGCCTAAATTGAGCAAAGGTAAGTTAATCACCCTGGGGGTGGTCGTGCTCCTGTTGGTGCTCGCTATCTTTTTCGTTCAGGACTGGCATCAGCTGTGGACGATCTCGTCGGCGCCGGACAATATCCCCATCGTCGCCATGCTTTTCCTGGTGCCGTTCTTCACCTGGCTGGGTATCAGACAGTCACGGGCAAACGATCGACTGATCGAGCAGTTGGAATCAGATCCAAAACTCGCGAAGACGCATCATCGCAAGGTGGAACCGTGGCGTCCGGGCTGGGCGCGCGAGATTCATGTCTGGCCTTATCTGGTGCGCACTGAGTTTTTGTGGGCGGTTATCGTGACCGTCATTCTTTTTGTTTGGTCGATCACGCTGAACGCCCCGCTTGAAGAGCCTGCGAACCCGAACCTGACGATGAACCCGTCGAAAGCGCCGTGGTACTTCCTGGGACTCCAGGAGATGCTGGTTTATTTCGATCCCTGGATCGCGGGCGTGGTGATGCCCTCGGTCATCATGATCGGGTTGATGGTGTTTCCTTACGTCGATTCAAATCCGCTCGGCAATGGTTACTACACGCTCAAGCAGCGCCGCTTCGCGGTGGGCATGTTTTGCTGGGGCTTCCTGATGTGGATCATGCTGATCGTTATCGGAACGTTCATCCGTGGACCGGGTTGGATTTGGTTCTGGCCGGGCCAGACCTGGGATCACAACGCCGTCGTGTTCGACAAAAACGTCGACTTGCATGACTGGATTGCTACCAGCCGCATTGGCAAGGCGCTGCATCTCGGATTTCTATCGGCGAATCCCTGGAAGTTTATTTTCGGTTTTCTCGTGGTGAGCGGATTCTACGTCGTCGGTGCTTTGTTTTTTCACTGGCTGATGACGGTGGACTTCAAAAAGATTTCATTGCGTCCACTGTTGCTGTTTCCGAAAGATGCGTATGAGCAAAAGCTTTTGGCGCGGACCAGCGTGTTGCAGTACGCCACTTTCCAATTCTTCGCCGTGAGCGTGTTGCTGGCAATGCCGGTGAAATTAATTCTGAGATTGGCGCTGACAATTAAATACGTTTGGGTAACCCCCTGGTTCAATATTTAGGATAAGAGCCAACTTAAAAGCCACCCGCTAACGCAGGTGGTTCTGACAAGAGTTGATGAGTGCGGAGGAATGACACCTAAGTGGCAGAGTCTACTGAAGCTGGCGAGTCGTTGGTAAGAAAAGAGCCGGAGGTGCCGGTGCAGGATCCGATCGTGAGCCGCTCCACGAGCGGAATCATGCTGATCTGCGCCCTGCTGCTGACCGCTTCGCTCGCCTGGTCTCTTTACGATGAAGCCTTCGGGCAGCGTCCCTGGAAGGGAATGCAGCAACAGTTTGTCAGTCGCTACACGAAATACCTGAAGAGCATCAAGACGCAAGCGGGCAAGACCGAAGCCGAAGTGAAAGAGGATCCGGAATACCAGAGGCTGGACGCGGACGCTCAGGCAGCGCTGGAAAAAGTTAAGCCTGACATCGCTCAGATCGATCAGCAGGTCGCCCAAACTCAGCGAGAGCTCGATGCGGTCACCGAACCCTTTCAGAATCAGCGCGGCAAACTGACGGTCATTAACTACAACGTCGAGATCGCCTCAAGCGGAGCGAAGGATAAATATCGCAAACAGGCACAGGCAAAGCGAGCGGAATTGGTGGAAGTTGATTTGCCCGCTGCCGACGGTTCTGGGAAAACGACGACCCAGAAGATGAATTACGAACAGCTCGAAAAACTTTTTAACGACCGGCGCGACGGCAAGGCGAAACTGCTGGGACAAAAAGCCGACTTGCTAAAAGAGCCTACCGAACTCGGGAAAGAGCGCGACGACTATCTGAAGCACCACATGACTGGTCTGGGTCCGAGTCAGATCGACGGGCTCATCCGCAAGATGGATCAGTTTGACTACTCCATTCTGCCGCATCAGATCAGCGTTAATGAATTCAACATCGTCGACCGCTGTGAAGTTTGCCATGCCGGTATTCGCGAACCGCTGGATCTGCGCCCTGAAGACCTGGCGCCGGGCGGTCCAGGCAAGAAACCCGATAGCCTCGCGCGCGCGTTCGTAACTCACCCCGACAAAGAAATCCTGCAAATTCATACGCCGGATCGGTTTGGTTGTGCGAGTTGTCACTGGGGTAATGGTCGCGCGACGACAAGCGATGTGAAGGGTCACGGCCGTCACAAGTTCTGGCTCTGGCCGATGTTTGAGAAAGAGAACACGGAAGCCGGTTGTCAGCAGTGTCACGGTAAAGATAGGGTTACGCAGGGAGCGAACACACTCAACCTTGGCCGCGATCTTTTCTACCAGCGCGGCTGCATGGGTTGTCACCGCTACGAAGGATTCGATCGCGAAACAGATGCACTGGGCGCCACGCGACAGAGTATTAGCCAGCTTGAAGATCAGATCACCGGCAACCAGAAGCAAATGAGATTGGATGAGAACCCGCCCGAGGGAACCAGCGATGAAGACGCCCAAAAGCTATTGGCGCAATCGGAAGCGCTAAAGGTAACCAACAGCATCCTGGCGGCGCGCATCGATCAGTTGAACCTGCAGTCGAAATATTTGATGCAGGATCAGAAGAAGGTCGGGCCCAACCTTAAAGACGTACGCTTGAAGCTGCGCAAAGAATGGATTCCGGTGTGGCTCCGGAATCCGCAAGCGTTTCGTCTCGGCACGAAGATGCCAACCTTCTGGCGTTTTGCCGAGTCTACTGAAAACGGGATGCCATCACTGCGCGACAAAGACGGCGAGGACCAAATACATGCGATCGCCGCATACCTCTGGCAGGATGGATTCGAGGGCAAACTTCCGGAACAGCAACGCGGGGATACCGCGCATGGAAAAGATCTCTTTGAGTCGCGAGGTTGTCTTGGTTGTCATTCTATCGGCGATGATGACAACCGGCTTGGTGGCACTTTTGCCGCGAATCTTCAGAAGGTCGGAGAGAAAGCAAACTTTGATTACATCGTCCGCTGGATTCACAATCCGCGCGAGCGTTGGGCGCCCTATTGTCCCAAAGAAAAGCGCGACCTGACAGAAGACGACTACAAGAAACACAACCTGCCTTATGTGTTTGATACCGAACTGCACTCCCGTTGCCCCAATGACGGCGCTGAATTGCAGGTGCAAAACATGACGGTGATGCCGAATTTCCGCCTGTCGGAAACGGACGCGCGCGACATCGCCAGCTATCTCTTCTCGCTGTCATCGCCGCCGCAGTATGCCGACGCGTCGTATCTGGATAGTCCGGAGTTGGCCGAAAAAGGCCACACGCTAATCAAGCAATACGGTTGCGCCGGCTGTCATGAAATCAAAGGCTTTGAAGACGAACAACGCATCGGTAAGGAATTGACCGTCGAAGGCGCGACACCGATCGAGCGTCTGGATTTTGCCTTGTTGACGAAGAAGGCGGAAGAGGGAAACGATCCGCTCAGCCTGCATAAGGTGGAGGGTACTGAGACAGCCAAGTTGCCCAGAGGGGAGGAGAAGCCCTGGTACAACCACAAAGGTTTCTTTGAACACAAGATCACGGAGCCTTCGATTTACGATCAGGGGAAAGAGAAAGATCCGAAGGACCGGCTGCGTATGCCGCGGCCATATCTCACGCCGGAGTGGCGCAATGCCTTGACTACTTTCCTGCTGGGCAGTGTGGGCGCGGAAGGTTCAAACGTGCCGCAGTCGCTTTTCTATAGTCCGCAGGATACGCGCCGGCAGGACATTCAGAACGGTTGGTGGGTTATCAAGAAATACAATTGCATGGGTTGCCACCAGATTCAGGTGGGCCAGAAGTCGGTTGTGCAGGATTTGCCGTTCTATCAAAATCCGGAACTGTTGCCGCCGCGTTTGAGCAGCGAAGGCGCGCGCGTCGATCCGAGCTGGTTGTTGAAGTTTCTGCACGACCCATCGCTGAGCGGTGAGAAGACTGCGGCGGAAAACGCGGCAATAGACAATGCTGCAAAAAGCGCGACGAGCTCAGGCACTCCGGCGGGGACAACAAAAGGTAATGCGGGCGGGACGCCAGCGGTACCAGGAACAACCGTTGGGCATTTGAAGTCCCAGCCGGGTTTGGATCGAAATGGTGTGCGACCGTATCTAAAGATTCGCATGCCGACGTTCAATTTCTCGCCCAACGAGTTGCAGACGTTGGTGCGCTTCTTCATGGCCATGTCGGGACAGCAAGAGCCTTACATAAAGGAACCGCTCCAGCCCCTGACTGAGCAGGAGAAACTGGTAGCGCGACAGATGTTCGCTTCAGGCACACCGTGTTTGAAGTGTCACATCACAGGCGATCCAACGCACGATGCGAACGCTATTGCGCCAAACTTCCTGCTGGCGGGCGACCGTTTGAAACCGGAATGGATGTTCCGCTGGTTGCTTGATCCATCACAAATCAGTCCGAAAACAGCGATGCCTAGCGGACTGTTTAAGAAGGAAGGCGAGCGTTGGGTTATCGCCGTGCCAAACCCCCCGGCGAGTGCGGTTGAGTATCATGACGACCACGCGCGGTTGTTGGTTCGATATATGTTGCTGCTGACACCTGACGAACAGCGGCGCCTGCTGGCAACAGCTCCGGTTTCTCCGCCGACAGCAAGAGCAACGGCACCACCAGCGCAAAAGGCGCAAGTAAGATCGAAGGGCAGGAACGGAGAGACCACCTTCAATAGACCGCGGCGCGCGAAACGCCCGGCGCTCGTCGAGAACCGCGGCGTGAGAACTGCAGCGCGGCCTGTAGGAATGTAGCAGCATGGGGCGCGAGCGCGGCGGGTCTACTTCTCAGCGCTTCCCGTGCTAAAGTTATTAAAAAGTTATTCTGATTTGGAGGAAATGATTATGTTTATGAAGCAGACTAAAGTCTGGCTGATTTTGACGATCGCTCTTTCGCTGCTGGCGCTGGCATCCGCCTGCGGCGGCAAAGGTGGAGAAAACAAGGAAGAGACTACGAATTCAACCGCGAAGAAATTTAAACCAGCGGGAAATGAAGGGACGATCAGTGGCGTGATCGCTTTCACGGGCACTCCCCCTGCGCCTACGAAGATCACTACCGACGCTGATCCGGCGTGCGGACAGAAGAATCCCAATCTCGTGACTGAAAACAACGTAGTTAAGGACGGTAAATTGGCTAATGTTCTTGTCTATATCAAAGAGGGAACGCTTGCCGACGGCACAAAAATTGGTGACTGGGGATTTGATACTCCCAGTGCGGAGGCAGAGCTGGATCAGGATGGTTGCCACTACAAGCCGCACGTTTCAGCCGTAATGGTCAATCAAAAGATCAAGATCGTGAACAGCGATCCGACGCAACACAACATCCACTTCACGCCGAAGAACAATCCTGACTGGAACCAGTCGCAACCAAATGGAGCTGCGCCGCTGACACACTCGTTTGCGCACTCGGAGATTTTGGTGCCGGTGAAATGCAATCAGCATCCCTGGATGAAGGCTTACGTCGCCGTCTTAAAGCATCCATTCGCAGCCGTTAGTGCTGAAGACGGCACCTACACGATCAAGGGAGTTCCGCCGGGAACTTATACCGTCATTGCCTGGCATGAAGGCGGCCAAACCGGAACTGAATCGAAACCAATGCAGGTGACCGTCGCCGCAAACGGCAGTGGTAAGGCCGACTTCGCATTTGGCGAAGCTGCTACTGCCTCGGGTAACCCGAGTCTGCAGATGATGCCGGCGCTTGACGTTCCGATGTTGGGCAGACACTGAGGAGATTTTCGATTGCCGATTTCCCATTGCCGATTTGAATACTAGTAATCGGCAATTGGAAATTGGAAATCGGCAATGATGAGTAAGGGTGTTCATCGGTTCGC